>CAUSIX010000035.1:0-9323 GCA_963531555.1 uncultured Oribacterium sp. | reverse complement strand
ATTTCCAGGATTTTCTTCACATTTTCTTCCATATCCCGGTCCCGAAGGACAGAAGAATTCTCTTTGGAAAGCCAAGTTTCCGCGGCTTGGCGGACGGTATTTAACTCCATCAGAAAGTCTTGATTCTCCTTAAACGCTTGTTTATCTGTAGCCTCCTGCTCATTCGCTATGTTTCCCGTCTCCTTCTGCGCCTCTTCCGGGCTCTTCTCCGCCTTTTCCTTTAAGCTGTCCAAAAAGGCAATCACTTCTCCGGCATTCTTTTCATTTAAACTGAAATTCTCATCCTTAATGCAGTCCAGATTTTTTGCAAA
The DNA here is from genome assembly GCA_963531555.1 of uncultured Oribacterium sp. GTDB lineage: Bacteria > Bacillota > Clostridia > Lachnospirales > Lachnospiraceae > Oribacterium. Next base: position 9,012 of record CAUSIX010000035.1, on the reverse strand, counting down.
CTCCTCTTCGGTCGTCAGCTTGTGAGACAGGCTGTATTCCTTTAAAAAAGCATGGCTTCCCTCCGGATCCTGCATATCAAAGCCGTAGAAACGGACCTTCTTCTCTTCCGGAGCACTTTCATTCCACTCCCGCATCCAGGAAATGAGCTCTGCCATTTCTTTAGTATGGTAAATGGGAAAGGCGAACTTCTGTACCATTTCCTCTGCACTTCCTTCCCCTCCTTGAATAAAGCGGTTGATTTCCGCGCATTCTCCATAATCCGCTTCCAGAGCAAATGCAGTAAAGCCCTGTTTCTCCACCATTTCCTTGAAAACAGACAGCTTCAACTCCTGCCTTTCTTTACAGCCATGGGCAGCCTCTCCGATAGAAAGAATAGAAATATTCTCCGGTATATACTCTGCGGAGAGGGGCTTCATTTCCGCCTGAACTTCTTTGATTTCGCGGTGAGCCTGTAATTCCTCGAACTTTAATTTTCCAAAATAAAGCAAAATACAGACAAACAGAAAGGCTAGCAGCGCAAGAACAATTTTTCCTGCAAGTTTCAAAAGTTTCCCTATTATTTTCATCGTTTTTTCCTCACATTATTATTCTACTATCCGCGTGTAGGCTTTCTTGGTCAGCCGAAAGATCACAAGATAAACCAGCGCAAAGACAAGAAGTACCGCGGACAAACAGCCGGCATAAAGGGTCAGGCTTCCCACTCCGAAAAGTCCCAGTAGCCTGAAAACAATCTTGGAGGCTACGAGGCAGTGAAGGGTAGCCACCGCTAAGGGGCCGAAGAACAGCCATAGAATCTGAGCCGCTCCGGTCTTCTGAATCAAACGGTCGGAAAGCCCCAGCTTCTTCATGATTTGCATCTTTTCTCTGTCTTCATAGCCTTCGCTGATTTGCTTGTAGTAGCTGATTAATACGGTGCCTGTCAGGAAAATGATGCCGATCAGCACCCCTAAGAATAAAAAACCGCCGTTTACTTCATATTGCGATTGCAGGTATTCGCCCTTATTTTCTACAGAATACCTGGCGTTTCCCTTGAAATTTTTTTCCGAAAACGCCTTCAGCTGTTTCTTTAAAGCACTGTAGTTTGGCTGATATGCCTCCCCGGAAATCCCTTTCAGATTCCAATGGGTGCTAAATTCGATGGCAGTGGATTCACTGCGATGCTCCTTCGGCTGTAAATATTTCTCAATATACTCCATAGTGGCAAGATTCCGCACCACAATACCGTAGCTTCCTAAAGCCACCATATCCACCGGTAAGATATTCTGAATTTCACTCACCTGAAACACCCGGTCTCCGATTTTCAAACTGCCCGGCTCCTTCGGCGTATTTCTATTGTTGCAAAGCAGAATTTCATTTTCCCCTAAAGAAATATGCTTCTGAAAACGGGCATTGTAGCCGGCTAAATCATAAAGAATAATCATATTGGGATCTTTAGCATTCGCCATGTTCTCTTGCCCTTGCACAGGGAGGATTTGACCTTCCTCTACATAGCCCGCGGTAGCAAGCGTTGCCATGGTATATAAACCTTCTACCTCGGAAGGCTCGTTCACGCTTTCCAGCACCATTTGATTTAAAGACTGCTTCAAGTTTTCCCCTTCCTTTTCCGGATAGGAAAATGGGGAAAGCTCCATACTGTATTCTCTGGAAAATAAGCTGTTTCCCTTATTCTGAATATTTGCGTACATACAAATGGTGGTGGCAAGACTTAAAATCACTCCTGTACTCAAGATGGAAATGCTCGCAAGAGAAACCGCATTTCCCTTGATACGATAAAGAAGGCCGCTGATGCTTAAGAACTTCTCCGGCTTGTAGTAAGAAGGGCGTCTTTTCTCCATTTTCAAAAGCAGTACGGAAAAGGAAATATACAAAAGATAGGTCGCAAGAATTACCGCCAGTACCGCAAGGAAAAAGTAAGTAAAGGAAGACAGTAAGCCTTGGATCAAAAGTGCGATACCGTAACCGATGCCGAGGAAAAGGAAGCCGATGAGAGACAGAAGCACTCTGGACTTCGGTTCACCCTCCCCCTCATGTCCTTTTTGTAAAAGCGCCATCGGGGTAGAAAAGGAAATCCGAAAACTGCTGCGGAGCAAGGTGAAAAGATAGAGGACAAAGAGCAAAACCGTAGTATAGAACAGGGCAGTAAAGCTGAAGGGAAAGTCCATCAAACTCCCCGCCACGTCTTTCATGATGAAGTTCAGCATGAGAAAGACCATTTGCCCAAAGAGATATCCGCCCACAATGCTCAGTACCAGGATAAAAGCAAAGAGGCAGAAAAATTCAATGGCAATAATCTTCCTTATATGCTTCTTCTCCAAGCCCAATATGCCATAAAGGGCAAATTCCTTATTTCGTTTCTTCAGCATGAAATTGACTGCATACTGGATAAAAATAAAGGTAAAAATGCAAAGAAGAATCGTACCGACTTGGATAAAAAGGGGTAAATTTCTATGACGGGTTTCAACGTAATGATTTCCCAATAAAGAAGCCATGATAAAGAAAAGCATTCCCATAATCCCGGAAGAGAGTACAAAGGGTATTTCTAAAAGCCGATTCGCCCGGAGATTTTTCAGAGCGAAGCGTCTAGCCATAAAAAAGCGCATGCCTAAACCTCCTTCCGTCTTCCCAGTACAAGCTGTGCCTCGGAGATGCGTTCCATAAAATCCCGCTGTCCTTCCTCATTTCCCCGATAAATCTCATGGAAAACCACGCCGTCTTTGATAAATAAGACTCTATCGGCGTAGGAGGCGGCCCGAAGAGAATGGGTTACCATCAAAATAGTCTGTTTCTCCGCATGAATCTTATGGAAGAGCTGTAAAATCATCTCTGAAGAGGCGGAATCCAACGCGCCTGTAGGCTCATCCGCTAGCAGGAGAGAGGGGTTCGTAATCATGGCTCTGGCAATGGCGATACGTTGCTTTTGTCCGCCGGACACCTCATAGGGATACTTCTCTAGGAGCTCTTCTATTCCCAGAATCCTCTGAATTTTTGCTAAACGCTCCTGAATCTGGCTTGCTTTATATTCCGATAAAACACGGGGAAGGAAAATATTATCCCGGTTATTAAACTGATCCAAAAGATTAAAGTCCTGAAAGACAAATCCGAGCTCCTTTCTTCGAAAGGCGGAAACTTCTTCTTTCTTGAGACTCCCCATGTCCCTTCCATTTAATAAAAGAACGCCGGAACTGGGACTGTCCAGGGTGGCAAGGATGTTTAAGAGGGTGGTCTTTCCTGCGCCGGACTCCCCCATAATCGAGATAAACTCCCCCTTTTCCACGGAGAAATTCACGTCCCGAAGGGCTTCCGTTGTCAGATTCTTGGTCTGATACACTTTCTTGATATTTTTACATTCTAAAATGGACATTCGTTTTAAACTCCCTTCTACACATTGCCTTGCTTTATTTTCTTTTCAGGAAGGCTTGGAACAAGAAGAAGTATAAAACGAATAGCCGATTTTTGCCTTTATTTAAGATGACAAAATAAGGGAGGAAGCTTACAGAATTGTAAGATTGAAAGATTTCCTCGGAAAACGCAAAGTAAAGCAGCTTCCCACCGCCACGGTAGATTCAACCGATACGGAAATCTGCAAAAATCCGGCAATCTTTTGTACCATATAGAGTCCCAGTCCGCTGGACTTCTCCGTAGCCCTGCCGTTAAAGCCGGAATAGCCCAGGTCAAAGATTTTCTTTAAGTCGGAAGAGGGGATTCCGATACCCGTATCCTGTATCCGAAGGGAGGCGCTTTCCCGGTCAAAAGAAAAGCTGATACTGCCTTCTTTCGTATACTTTAGAGCATTGGAAAGAAGCTGCTCTAAGAGAATCGAAAGCCATTTTTCATCGCTGATCACTTCCGCCTTTTCTCCGCTACTCGCAGCACTTAGTCCCTCATAATGGAGAGACAGTTGTTTTTCAATAAAAATGGGAGCGTACTTTTTAAATAAACGTTTTAAACAGGCTTCCAAATCCACCGGATGAATATCCATATCGGCGGAACGATTCTGCATTTTCAAATAGTTCATCGCCATGTTGCTGTACTCTTCGATATAGAACATTTGCTCTTCGAGCTTCTTTTTATGCTCACTTTCCGTTTTTCGAAGAAGAAGCTTTGACACGGTAATCGGCGTTTTAATCTGATGCACCCAGAGGAGAAAATATTCGGAAAGCTCCCTTTTTTCCTCTATCCGCCTACGTTCTTCTTCCTTTTTCTCCACTTCCATCCGCTCCAAGGCTTTTTCCAAGCTTTCCTTCCGGACAAAGGAAAAGTAGCCCAGGACAAGATAGACAAAGAGCAAAAAGCCGCTCAGCTCCGCCCCTAAAACAAAATAACTCCGGGGCAGATGCCCAAAGAAAAAAATCCCTCCGAAAAGGGACAGCAAAAGCAGGAAAAACCCTAATAAATCCGATTTTGTTTGAAGATACGCTTGGATCTGCTCTTTTATCTGCATCATGTTTTTGCTGTCTCCTATTTACAATTGATTCTCTTTCGATAGTGACTTTTTGAAGTAGTAGCTTTTCTAAATAGCGGTTTTTCTAAGCGGTGGCTTTTCTAAATAGCGGCTTGTTTTACAGCACTTATTAAATAGTACTTTTTTGAACAATACTGTTTCTAAATGACTATTTTTCTAAAGATAAAAAATACCCAATTCCTTTTTTCGTTTGAATCAAATCCTGTAAGCCTACGGTAGAAAGCTTTTTTCGGAGCCTCGTTATATTGACGGAAAGGGTGTTGTCATCCAGAAAATCCTCTCCCTGCCAGCAATGGTTCATGATTTCCTCTCTTTTTGAAATTCCGCCCTTTGCTAAGAATAAGCACTCCAAGATAAGCAATTCTGTCTTTGTTAAGTCGATACGAAAACCTTCTCCCAGGAGAGCCGCCTTTGCTAAGTCCAGCTGCAATCCTTGAAAGGAAAGATTGTCCTGTACCGCGGTGTATTCGTAGGTTCTCCGAAGCAATGCCTGAATCTTCGCCCTTGTCACATATAAATCAATAGGCTTTACGATATAGTCATCCGCCCCGAATTGCATGGCCTGCACCATGTCCATGGACTCGCTGTGGGACGAAAGAAAGAGGATGGGAACATGAGAAAATTTACGGATTTTTTCCGTCCAATAAAATCCGTTATAACAGGGCAAGCTGATGTCCATAAGAATCAGTTCAGGATTTCCTTCTTCCACTTCATCGCTCACTCTTTGAAAATCCTTTACGGATTCTACCGTGTAGCCCCACTGCATAAGCTCATCCTTTAAAAGCCTTACGATATTCTCTTCATCTTCTACAATAAAAATCTTCATATTTTTTCCCTTACAGCGCCCCTTTCGAGCAGACCTTTATACTTTCCATTACAATGCGCCCTTCGGGCAGACCTTTACACATTCCATACAAAGGATGCAGTCCGTTCCGTTTTTTCTCTTCCTGGAATTGTCCGTCATCTCCACATCCATGGGGCAGACCTTCTTACATTTTCCGCAGGAAATGCATTTTTTCTCATCACAACGAATCCGTACCAGCGAAAAATAGCTCATAGGCTTTAGAAATACGGTAACCGGACAGATATATTTGCAGAAAGCCCGATTATCCTTGAAAAGAAAGGCCAGCGCTATGCCTACAAGATAATAAGCAAGATTTCCAAAGAGAAAGGCCCAGAACATAATCCTTTCCAGATTCCCCACTTTCATCAGAAACAAAGCGAAAACAAAGAGGAACGATAAAGCAAAAGTCAGATAACGAATCCATCCGATATTTTTCCGGGGAAGCGCTCTCGTCTTATAGGGCAGAAAATCCAGAACCATGGCAGTCCAGCAGGCATAGCCGCAGAAGCCTCTTCCGAAAATCAGAGGTCCGAAGATTTTCGCCACCGCATAATGAATGGTAGCCGCCTCGAAAACGCCGGTGAACAAGTAGTACCAAAATCCCTCAATTTGCATATTTTCCCGGTTGATAAGCCCTAAATAAACAAGCATATAGAGCCCCACCAGAAGCTGTACAACACGACGGGCATGGGGATATTTTCTTCCGAGCAGAATAATTCCTAAGGATAAGGAGATTCCGATATAACTAAAGTTGAAAAGATAAAAAAGATTATGCTTCGTAAGCCAAAGACCCACCGCCACCGCTTCGAAAATGATCCATATCAGAATAGTCAAGCTGTACTTTTTCAAAGATTGTCCTCCTTCGCCTTACCTCGAAAAAATGGGTTATCCTATCTTTTTTCTTTTATAGTATAATGATAAAAATCAGTCGGTAGCAAGATGGATTCAAAAAGAAACAAAGGTAGCTTCTATCTACTTGTTAGAAGGGCAACAAAAAAACTATTATCTGCTTGATAAAAAGGCAGCATAAAATCCATTTTCCGCTGAAAAGGAAAAATACAATTACTACTTAGGCATAACCAATACCATTATTACTTAGGCATAATAAAGGAGTAGCATGAACATTATCCAAAAAATAGCCGAGGACTTATCTCTTAAAAAAATACAGGTGGAAGCGGCAGTACAGCTTCTGGACGAGGGAAATACCGTTCCCTTTATTGCGCGTTACCGTAAGGAAGCGACACACGGTTTAAATGACGAGGAACTCCGTAGCCTTGAGGAAAAGCTGCAATATCTTCGGAACCTCGAGGAGCGGCGCGAAAGCATTTTAAACAGTATCGCAGAACAGGGAAAACTGACCGACGAATTAAAGGCACAGATTGAAGCAGCCGATACCGCAGTGCGTCTGGAAGACCTCTATCTTCCCTATAAGAAGAAAAGAAGAACCAGAGGCATGATTGCCAGAGAAAAGGGCTTAGAGGGACTCGCAAAGGCCATTCTCACCCCCGGTGTAAATCCCGTAAAGGAAGCGGAAAAGTATCTTTCCGAAGAAAAGGAAGTCTGCAGCGTGGAAGAGGCCTTGAATTACGCTAAGGATATTCTTGCAGAAGAATTCTCCGAAAATGCCTCCTACAGGGAATGGATTCGCAATAAGACCATGGAGCTCGGCAGCATCTCCTCCTCTAAAAAGGATGCGGAGGATAATCCCGATGCAAAGACCTATGAGATGTATTTTGATTATGAGGAAAAGGTAAAAACCATTCCCGGCTACCGTACGCTTGCCATAAACCGCGGAGAAAAGGAAAAGGTGCTCAGTGTAAAGCTGAATTTCCCACAAGAGGAGATTCTCGCTTATCTGGAAAAGCAGGCCGGAAAAGCTTTAGAGGGAGAGAATCTTCGTCTTTTGCAGGAAGCCGTGATGGACAGCTTTAAGAGACTTATTTCCCCCTCTATCGAAACCGAGATTCGAAATATCTTAAGCGAAAAGGCGGAAGACGGCGCCATCGCCATTTTCGCGGACAATTTAAAGCAGCTCCTCATGCAAGCGCCTATTGTCGGGAAGGTCGTTCTCGGCTGGGATCCGGGCTTCCGTACCGGCTGTAAAATCGCCGTGGTCGATTCGACTGGAAAGGTACTGGACACGACGGTCATTTACCCCACTCCGCCTAAAAATCAGGTGAAAGAAGCCATGGCGGTCATTCATAAGCTGATTGAAAAACATAAGGTGGATATCATCGCCCTTGGAAACGGTACAGCCTCCCGTGAATCGGAAAAGGTCATCAGCGACTATATTCATGAAACAAAGAGTAAAGTACAGTATGTGATTGTCAATGAGGCCGGCGCCTCCGTCTACTCTGCCAGTAAGCTTGCGACGGAAGAGTTCCCGAATTTTGATACGGGAGAAAGAAGCTCAACCTCCATGGCAAGACGACTTCAGGATCCGCTTGCCGAACTTGTAAAAATTGAGCCGAAGGCCATCGGTGTCGGGCAGTACCAGCACGACATGAATCAGAACAAGCTGGAGGAACAGCTGAACAACACCGTGGAAGACTGCGTAAACCATGTCGGTGTAGATTTGAATACCGCGTCTGCAGCACTCCTTTCCTATATTTCCGGTATCAACAAGACACTCGCGAAAAATATCGTAGTGTATAGAGAAGAAAACGGGGCTTTTAAGAGTAGAAAAGAACTGTTAAAGGTCGCTAAGCTCGGCCCAAAGGCCTTTGAGCAAAGTGCCGGCTTCCTTCGTATCCGAGAGGGAAAAGAAGTGCTGGACAGAACCTCCGTGCACCCCGAGTCCTATCAGAAAACAAAGGAGCTCCTTGCCCTTCTACACTTAAATGAAAAAGACATTGCCGAAGGAAAGGGAAAGGATATTGCAAAAATGATTTCCGCCCTTCCCGGCGGAATGAAAGCTTTAGAAGAAAAGCTTGCTATCGGAAGCTTTACCTTAAAGGACATCGTGGAGGCTCTCGCAAAACCGGGAAGAGATCCTCGGGAAGATGTGCCCGCACCCATTTTACGGAATGATGTTTTAGAGCTTTCCGACTTAAAAGAGGGGATGATTCTTGAAGGTACTGTCCGAAACGTCCTGGACTTCGGTGCCTTTGTCGATATCGGCGTGCATCAAGACGGCTTGGTACACATCTCCGCCCTTTCCAAAAAGTTCGTAAAGCACCCCCTCGATGTCGTAAAGCTTGGGGATATTGTGAAAGTAAAAATCCTCTCCGTGGATATGGAGAGGAAGAAGATTTCACTCAGTATGAAAGATGCGGAGTAGGAGGATAGAGGTAAAAGCAGCTGTAAAGTAATTAAAATGATATAGAATTTTGATGCAGTATAGGCCTGAAAGGGGGGTAATCTGAGCCCGCCGGTACTTGCGAAAAACAAAGGAACTGCAGTTTTTCGCTTAGTATCCGCTGCGAGGCGAGGTTAGCGAGAGCGTGCCCCAATTTCAAGCCTATACTGCAAAGAAGACATATTGAGTTTATAGCTGCTTTTACCCTAAATTCTCGAGCTCCAGCGAACTCTCCTCCCAGATGGCATACTGCTCTTCCAGCTCTTTTTCTATTGCTTCCTGCTCTTTATGGATTTCCATGAGGCGTCCTACATCGGATCCGACTTCTTCCATGGAGGCAGTGAGCTCTTCTTTTCGCTCTTCCAGCTTGGCAATTTTCTCCTCCGCCTTTTGCAGGGCATTCTGCC
>CAUSIX010000034.1:0-9500 GCA_963531555.1 uncultured Oribacterium sp. | reverse complement strand
TGCTGTTTAAGCGCTCTCCAAGGAAAAAGAATTTCTCCTCATCCACCTCGGCATGGTCCAGGTAATGCTCTACTCCTCTTAAGCAGTCCTCCCCCACGGCTTCCAACTCGTAAGCACTGTCCAAGCTGTTTTGCAGAACCTCGTCATAACTTACCGCTTCCTCAAGCTCCTTTACCGCAAAATGAAAGTCCATTTCCGAAAGACTCTCCTGTACCTTCAGAAGCAGGGACTTTAAACGGTCCATATTTTCATAAAGAGCATAGTCTTTGGACAAGCTCTCTTCTTCTCCAAGCTTTAGCTCCGCTCCTTCCAGCTCCTCTATCTCAAAGTTCAAAAAATCAAGTTCTCTCAGCCTTTCTTCCTCCGGAAGAGAATAAGCTGAAAGAGCCTTCTTTTTCTCCCGGTAGTTTTCATAGCTTGCCAACACTGCGGAGAGAAGACCGTCTCCCTTCCTTTCCATGTAGCTGTCCAGTATAGCCAGGTGAGCTCCCTCTTTCAAAAGACTGTGATGCTCATGCTGTCCGTGCAAATCCAAAAGTCCTCCACTGATCTCCTTTAATTTTCCTAAAGTGAGCGTCAAATCATTCACTCGAATATCGGACTTTTTCTCTGAAATCTTTCTGCGAATAATGAGGCTTCCTTCCTCTGCCTCCAGATCTTCCTCCAAGGTCTTCAGCTTTTTCTCTTCTTTTTCATCCACTGAGAAAGATAACTCGATCAAAGCCTGCTCCTTACCGTGCCGAATCATCTCTTTACTTGCTTTTTGTCCCAGAGCCAGCTGAATTGAGCCGAGAAGTATGGACTTTCCGGCTCCCGTTTCTCCCGTAAGTATATTTAAACCGGCACCGAATTCGATTTCCGATTTTTCAATCAGAGCCAAATCCTTTACCATCAGTCGATCAAGCATGCTCTTCCCCCTTCTCGAGGATCCCCTTTAAGGCCAAACGCAGGCGTTCTACACTTTCCGGACTTTCCATGGCGCAGAAAAGAGTATCGTCTCCAGCCAGACTTCCCACAATCTCCGGAAAAGGATAATGGTCTATTGCCATGGCAACACCGTTTGCCATGCCGGAAAGCGTATGGATAACCAAAATGTTTCCGGCCGTTTTCAGAGAAATAATGCCTGCCCGCATAATCTGCACCAGCTTCTCAACATCCTTTTTTTCTCCCTCTTTACGGAAAATCTGATACACCATCTTTCCGTTCTTCTGTACCTTCCCAAGCTGCAAAGACTTAATATCTCTCGAAACCGTGGCCTGCGTCACATTATATCCTTCTCTATGCAAGGCCTTTGCCAGTTCCTCCTGTGTTTCTATATCCTCTTCCTTAATGAGAGAAAGAATTCTATCTTGCCGATTCTTCTTCATGGAAACCCTTTCTTTTCCTTCTTTATAGTTTCTAGTTAAACTAACGACATTTTTTCGCGTAAGGTGTGCAGGAAGCTTTCCTTTGAAAACTTTACCAGTACGGTTTCTTCCTCCGCCTTTTGAATAATCACCCGATCTCCGGCAAAAAGCTCTACCGGCTCTTCTCCGTCAAAGGACAAGACCTGATTTCCCTTCTCCATGAGAATTTCCAAAACTCTTTCATTATCCAATACCACCGCCCTGGCATTCAGGCTGTGTGCACAAATCGGATTCATAATATAAACCTGTGCTTCCGGAGAAATAATAGGACCTCCCGCAGAGAGATTATACGCAGTAGAGCCTGTGGGAGTAGAAATAATAATTCCGTCGGAGGAATAGTGAACCATTTCCATTCCGTCACAATAAACCTGAAAGTGGTGAATACTGACTCCCCTGACACGGGAAATCAAAATCTCATTCAAGGCTAGTCTTGAAAAAATCTCCTTACCGTCACGAAGGATTCTGCCTCGCAGCATAGAGCGTCTGTCCTCCACATACTCTCCATGAAGGAGTCTTGTTAAAGCACCCTCTATCTCCCGCCTTTTTCGAATTTCAGTCAAATAGCCGAGATGCCCTGCATTAATTCCTAAAATCGGTACTTCCATTCCGCACAACACTCCCGCCGTATGAAGAATGGTTCCGTCCCCCCCCAAAGTGATAATGCAATCAATATCCTTAAAATCTTCCCTTTGAAAATCTTTATTTAAAAATATTCTGGGATGAATGTTCCTCTCTGAAAGATTCTGCAAAATAATGCTCTGAAAGCTTTCCGCATCCTCTTTACTCTGATTCACAATCAGTGCCAAATTCATCTTGCAGTCCTCTCTAGTATAGCAATGATACTTTTAAAAAACTATCTTTCGCATTCCCTATTTTACACGATAAAGCCTCTCTTGCCTATAGTACATACCAAGGCAAAATTCGCTTTTCCATTTAAAAAACCGCTTCTCCACCGGGCATCCCTTACGCTCTTTCGAGCATACCCTGTAGAAAAGCGGTTTTCTTACTCTTCCCGATTCCCTCTCTCTTAAACGACTTCGTCTGAACCCGGAAGCGGAAAAAGTCTCTACTCATTTTTTTCAATGCTTTCATCCCTTTGTCTTCTCAACTGATAAAACCAATAAAGAAGGCTGCCTGTCGTAAGAAAGGTACTGAGTCCGTAAAGCAGATTTTTGCAAGCATCCCCTCTGACAAAGCGTTTTGCCGCCAAATATGCCTTTGGCAAAATCTGCTTAAACCGTTCTATCGGATTCCTTTCCACTCCAAGCACCTCACTGTGTCCACTTGGAGAATGTTTTTTCAGGGCCGGATATAGTCCCCCTTTAGCCTTAAGCTTATCTACTCCCTTTGCTGTTTTTCCCAGATATTGGTTCACAAAGCTGATTTTACTCGTTCTTTCCGGCTCTCCCTCCTTTTGCCCCTGTACTACAGCGTAGAGGTAAGGTGCTACGGCATTTCCTTCCCTACTTAAATCTGTCTTTAGTACCTGTATCTCTATATCATATACTGCAGTATCATAGCTGAAGCCCTCATAATTTTTTTGCTCCTGCCGAATTTTGTAGAAATAAACTCCCGTTTCCAAAAATTCCATATCCGTGAAGCTCCGCTTTTCTTTCCCCTCTCCGCACTGTATGTCAATATAATAAGGATTCGGCAGGGGGGCGTTGGGGCTTTCCACGGAACGTTCCATATAGATACGAAAATCGCTTTGTGGAGCATTTCTACCGCTTAGCTCCAAACTGAAAGGGATTTCCACCGTTACGGGAATCAGTTTTCCAAACTCTCTATCTCTTGCTTGCAAAGAAAACGCTACCTCCAAAGAAAAAAGCAGGACGAAAAAGACTATATTAAACATTTGTTTTCTTCGTCTCATTGTCCTCCTCCCTTTCTATGGATTGATACGGGCAAATACCACCATTCGTCCATTGGTGGATGCGGAAACACAGGTAGACATGCTTATAATCCTGTCCGTATCTTTTATATTAATCTCTCTATACTGTTGAGAATTTTCTCGAATATAGTCCAAAAACTCGCCCATATTCCCTTCTTTGTCAGAGACATTGTAAATATAGGGATCATACGCATCCCCTTCAAAGCAGGCAAAAATCTCCAGCTTCCGCGTCTTATCCGGTAATATCAAGCTTCCGCTCCGATGCGTTTCAAAGTACTCCGGCTCAATGAACCTCATGATATCTCCGTACATTCCCCCACTATCCATGTGATGTCCATAGGTCAGAATATAGGGGTCGGAAAAGTCGGGCTTGTTCCGGTAACTCATAAAAATGGAACCGGAAAGGGAAAAGTCCCCCATCACATCCTTGTTGACATACTCCATATCATTTTCTCCCTGTACCATGGGATAGTCAACATGAGTATCGTCTATTGTGATCCAAGCCCGCACATCTTCGTTTAATACAAGGAGGTCCTGAAATCCAAGAGTTTCGTCCTCCTTGGAGAAGGGCTTCAAAGCCATCAGTTCATTGTTTAGAAATCCCTCCTGCATGGTCATATAGGTATACCAGAGGGAAAAGCTTCCGTAGCTCATCAGAAGAATCATGAGTATTACCGCGAAGATGACGATGATCTTATCTCCGACTTTCGCGGCAATCACGCCAAGGTTCATCTTACGCTCCCTTCATTACTCTTCCTTTCTCTTCGTCAGGAACATAAAGCCCATGCTTACTGCCACAAGAACCATCATGGCGTAAGGAACTACCGTAAGCACTACACCGGTAGGCGTAATCTCGTCAATATGGTTATGGTAGTTAAGCCCGATATCATTTGCGCCTAAAGATCCGCCCGCTTCGGCAGATTTGGAATCGGCACTTGTCCCTGCAGGATCATATTTTAACGCTTTCTTCACAACGGCGCCCGATTTCGTTCCATGATCCAAGTCCGTAGAAGTATACGCCTGCATCTCCGATGTTATCGTACCGGTAAAATATTTGTTCTGCTCGTTTACCTTCACTGTTGTACTCTTCGGGAGACCGTAAATCTCAATCTCCTCTCCGTCCTTCAGTTCCGGAATCAATGCATTCACATCGCTGACCTTCTTAACGGTATAATCCGTACTCGGTGCGGTCGGAGTGGATCCCGGATATTTTACCTTAATCTGTAATTCTTTATTATTATTGGTAGCCACCGTGGTTCCGCCATGCAAGAGCTGAAGCGTAAAGGGGAACTTGGTTGTCGTCGGAATCAAACCGCTAATCTGTTTCCGAATCTTTACTTTCCTTACGGTATACTTGGTATAACCTTGCGGTGTAAGATTTCCATTCCCTTTTTGTTTTCCGCCGTCATAGCCGGAGTTTTTGTGCTTTTTCCACTTATTTCCGTGTTCGTTACTTCCTTTTTCCGTGTCTCCGCTATGCATAACGTAACCGTAGATTTCATATCCCGTACCGGCTGCATTCTTTCTGACATAAACATCGAGGAATCGTTCAGGCTGATAAGGAGCGGGAATCTTTGTGCCGGGATGGTCCGGATCGTCCTCTTCTCCTGCTACATCTTCCACATCACCGGTATTTGCCCCGTCCGTTAATTTTTCCTCTTTAATCACGAAACGATAAACACCCGGCTTGGTAAAGCCCGCCGTATTAAAACTGAAGCTCACCGTCTTCGTAAAGCTCTGTTTTTTTCCGGCCGGAACCGCGAGACCGGAAACCTCGGTATTTCCCACCTTGAACTCTGCCTTCGTTTCTGTCGGTGCAGTAAGTTGTGCCGCAGTCCCCGGCTCTACGAGAAGAGTATTGGTTCCGTCAGAAATTGTAGTCACGCCTTTTTTATAAGACGCCGTAACATCCGGATTAAGCCCTGTATTGATTTTGTCCTCCGTACCGTCATCCTTTACGTGACGGATAGTGTACTTCCAGCTGACCTCCGGTTCGTCAACCGCTTCCGTGCCTCCCTCTTCCACAAGAATCACCTTGTCGAAAGAAACCTTATTGGCCAGAGTAGCATTTCCGCTTGCTACACCGACATTGGCATTGCCCGATCCTCCGAAAAAGCTTAGGTTCGGATCCGTCTTACTGAATTCCGCAAAGCCGGTCGATGTCATAGCAAAGACCATTGCCGTAGCCGCCAAAACAGACAGCCATTTTTTCATTTTTCTTTCCATAACTTTCCCTCACTTCTTTCCTGCTTCATTTCAAAGCAAAGCTTCGCTGTCTCTTTTGATAAAACAGAGAAGTAAAAAGCTGCAAAGAAGGGGAAATTCACCACCGGGCAGGAACTCCTTCGGCGCTCTCGGTTCAGGCATAGGGAGTGCTGAACTCTTTTTTGCCGGATATACACTAGTCCCACGGGCGTTCCCCTCTTTGACCGTTCAATTATTCGAAGATGTCAATTATTAAAACATCTTGCCATAAATGTATATCGGTCTTATTTTTTAATGTATAAGTCCCTTCTTGTATTTTTATCCACTTGTTTTTAGAGAAGATAAGCAGATGTTAAGCATAAAAAAAGACCGTGAAGTCATTTCACAGTCTTTCTTCCTCTATATAGTGCTATACTTCTTCCTTTCCATAAGAAGCGGAACAAAGTGCCAAACCTTCGCCTAATTAAACGGCACGCAAAGCCGAACAGCTGAAGTACAGAATCTGTCTATCCTCTGCGAGCTTCCTAAGAAGCTCCAGACCTTTTTTCCCCTTCTCATCATCAAAGTGGCAGAAGGGATCGTCCAGGAAAAGCAGGCCGTTTTTCTCCGGAAACATCGCATCAAAAATGGCAAGCTTTAGGGAAAACCGGCAAAGATCCTGTAAGCCCTCGCTAAGATAAGCTGTCGTTCTTCTGATTCCCCCCTCTAAAAACTCTAATTCCAAGTCATCCGTCATGACAAATTGCATCTCCAGTCCGCTTAATTCCTTAAAATATTTCCCAAAGGCCTTTAAAATGGGAGCACTGTATTGGGCGGAAAAAGCTTCCTTCGCTTTCTCCATATAATCCTTACAAAGCTGTAAAATGTGGATGCGCTCTTCCATGGCGACTCTTTCCTCTCTCACAGAGGCGAGTCTCCTTTCCTGCTCGGTAAGCGCCATGAATGTCTCCGCTCTTTCTTCCCTTTCCTCACGCTTTTCCCTTATCCTGTCTCTCAGCACTTCTCCTTCCTCTCGAATTTCCTCCAGCTTCTTCTGTCTTTCCTCCAGGGAAAAGGGCTTTTCTTCCTCGCCCTTTATATCCGGTTCTCCCTCTTTAGAAAGGAAGCGGTCGAGCGCCGTCTTTCTCTCCTCTACCTCCCCTTCTAAAGTGCCCATTTCTTCGAGCTTATGAGAACGCAGAAGAAGTTCCTCCAAAGAAGCCATTTTTAAAGCCTCTTCCTTCTTTCTCCTTTCTTCCTCTCCCTGTTTTTTCCCGAGTTCCGACTTCCTCTTTTCCTTTTCTCCGTAAAAAACGGCAAAAGAAATACAGCTTAGAAGAAGGGCAATCAGTAGAGACAGGCTTCCCGGAACAGGAATCGAAAGTCCGCTGATTTTTAGAATAAATAAAAGCAAAAAGCAAAAGACAAAAATAAGCAGAAAAAGAGGAAGCGGATTTCTCTTCTGCCCTATCTCCTTCTCCTCTCGGGAAATGTCCAATTCGGGTTTCTTCGCCTCTTCTTTAAGAGAGGCTATCTTTCTCTTTAGCTCCGGCAATTCTTCCTTCCAAAGCCTGTCTCTCTCGGAAGAACTTAAAGCATTGAAGCGCTCCTGATAATACCACCGCAGTGCATTATCATATCGGGTGCGGGCCTTCTCCAGCTCCTCCAAAAGCTTTCGGTACTCGACCTTTTTTCCCAAAGCTTCTTTCTCTAAAATCCCCTCTCGAACCGCTTTTTCCTGTTCTTTTTCTCTTTCCTCTATCTTTCTTTCTTCCTCCTTCAGCCGGAGCACTTCGTCCTCCAGCCTGAGTACATTTTCTTCTTCTTTTTTCTTTCCTGAAAGCCCTGCCATAAGGCTTTCCTCTTCCAATCTTTTCTTGAAAATGGCTCCCGTCCGCCGATTCGGAGAAAGCGCATTGATAGCATCCTTTAAAGTATCCTGTACCTTTTGAAACTTCTTCATGTCTTCCTCATCACCGGAAACATGGCCAAGCTTCGCATGCACCGCGGAATTAAAGTGAAAAGAAAGATCCTCATGGCTAATCATACAAACTCTCTGAAAGGCTTCCGAATCAAGGGAAAAAATTTCTTCCCCTATATTTTCCGAAAAATCATGACTTTCCTTTCCCTGCTCCGTAAGAAGGCGAAAGCTGTCCTCTGCCTTTCTAAGGCCGAAGCTTCTTTCCAGAATGTACTTTTTCCCATTTTCCTGAAAATGAATGTTCCCCCCAAAGCTTCCTCCCTGAAAAGGCATATAATGCTTTCTGTCATTTTCGGAAACCTCCTGCTTTCTCTCTCCGGAAAGTCCGTAAAACATGATATGGAAGAAGTGCATCAAAGTGGTCTTCCCTTCGCCATTTTCCCAAAGAAAAGAATTCAGGGAATCCGAAAAGGAAAAGCTCTTTTCTTTCCACTTTCCAAATTGTGCAATATAGCATGACTCGATTATCATAATTCTTCTCCCTGTAAAAGCCCTATTCCCAGAATCATCAACTTCTCTTTTTCTTCCTCGCTTAAACTTTCACTCTCACTGACCATTCTAAGAAATTCTCCCTTCAGGCCTTTCTCATGAATAAACTCTTCTTTCCGAAGCTTAAGCTTTGTTTCCTCTTTAATCTCAATATAGGCGTATTCTTCCTCCAGCTGCTTTTCCAGATAGCGCAGATTCCTTTCTTCCTCCGCTCTCTTTTCTCCCTTTAAAATAATTCTTACGCTGTCCTTCGCTTCCGCCCCCTCTTTTTTAAGGCTTTCCCTGATTTTCTCCTCCGCATCCAGCGTACCGTCTTCTTCGCTAAGAAAAAGCGGAATGATACGAAACGCACCTTCTTTTAAGGGAACAAACTCCGCCTTGATTTCCTTCGTTTCCTCTTCTATTTCCACATAGTAGAAGCCCTTCTCTCCCTCCTCATCAAAGCCTCTTCCCTGAAGGCAGCCCGGATAAATATAGTTAAGAGAGCCGCATTTTCCTTCTTCTCTCTTATGAATATGACCTAAAGCCAGATAGTGAATCGGATACCGGGAAAGCTGCTTTAAAGAAATTCCCTGCTCATTTTGGACTTCAGATCCACCTTCTCTAAGAGCCCCATGCAGCATCAGAATATTACAATCCTCTTCTTTCAGATTCCATATACTCTGCACCGCATCCTTGGCACTCGATGGCGAAAGAAGCTCTTCCTCTCCCAACTCTTCCAGCTCTTCCGGAAGTTCAAGCAGACTTTCCGTTCCATACGACTCTTCCGTAAACTCGCTCCTTCTTTCCGTTCCGTAAAACTCCTGTCCAAGGAGTACCAGCTTTTCCTTTAGGCGGTACTTCTTCCCCTCTTTGGAAAATAAAAAGAGGTTCTTCGGAAGATCGTCCCGGAAGCGAAAGGTATTTTTTGTATCGTGATTTCCCCTCAAATAAAAGAAGGAAATCTCCGGATTCTTCCTTATGGAAGAAAGGAAAATCTCCATAGTAGAACGGGAAACTACAGGACTGTCAAACAAGTCCCCGGAAATAAGGATGGCCTGCACCCGTCTTTCGATACCGTATTGAAGAAGTTTATTCCAGGCAATTAACAGATTCCTTCTCCTTTCCTCCGCCTCTTCTTTGGAAAAGCGGGAAGAGAATGCCGAATCCAAATGTAAATCCGCCGTATGTATTAAACGCACCATATAACCCCTTCCTTTTCGAAAAAAACAGGACAAAACTATCCCGGCATTTCCCCCATTTCACCCCGTCCTCTTTACTATTTTTGCGCTCTCATTCGTCTCTCTACAGCAAAATAGTACCGAAATCCGGCTCCCGGAGCATACTGACTGAGCGTTCCAATATCCCGGTCATCTTTGCTATAGCAAGACCATAATTACAGATAGGAATTCCCTTATGCAGAAAATCCCGATATCTGGATTGTACTTCTCTTTCGCTGAGCATACAAGCACCGCAGTGAATCATAAGCTTCAGTTCTTTCTGCTCTTCTTCAGGAAGAAAGCCCTTTCCCTCTGTAAAAACAAAGCTTAGCTTCTTTCCGCTATACTTT
>CAUSIX010000033.1:0-9696 GCA_963531555.1 uncultured Oribacterium sp. | reverse complement strand
CTTGTGTCCGTTAGGGCGTGTGGGTTCAAGTCCCATCTCCCGCAGGAATAAAAACACCGAGTATGTTGCGAATTGGCGCAAAAAGCTCGGTGTTTTTCTTTGTTCTCAAGATTTTTTCGGAATCACCTTGTATATTTTTATTTCTATAAAGAGGGAAACACCTTTCTTAGCAAAGTCTTTCCAAAAATGGACTCCAATGTTAGAATAGAGGAAAAGTTTTTGGAGGAAAGTAATGAAAATAAATTGGAAAGAAGATTTTAAGCGCCTTTTTGGAGTTATTGCAGGCGGACTTCTTATGGCATTAAATCTAAAGACTTTTGTTTCAGCCGGAGGTCTTTTGCCGGGAGGGGCAAACGGACTGACAGTGCTCACACAAAGGATTGCACTAAGTTATTTTAATGTTTCCATTCCCTTTTCTCTTCTGAATATTACTATCAATTTAATTCCTATCTATATCGGTTTTCGCTTTGTAGGAAAAAAGTTTACTTTTTACTCCTTAATCATGCTCTTAGTTACCGGTTTTTTTACGGACTATCTCCATTTGGCTCCGATAACCTCGGATATGTTATTGATCGCCATTTTTGGCGGTATTATGAATGCCATGGCAATTACTCTTTGTCTTTGGGTGGATGCTACCTCCGGAGGAACGGATTTTATTGCGATTTATCTTTCTGAAAAAAAGGGGGTAGACACTTGGAATCTTATTTTTTATTTTAATGCTGTCATTTTACTGATTAACGGCTATCTATTCGGCTGGGATAAAGCGTTGTATTCTATTATTTTCCAATTCGTATCGACGCAAACTTTATCGGCATTGTATCGTAATTATCAAAAGCTCACCTTTTTTATTATCACGGATTATCCGCATGAGGTCGCTGCGGGAATTCATGAGGTTAGTCATCACGGAGCCTCTATTATAAAGGCGGAAGGTGCTTATGCGCATCAAGAAAAGAGTATGGTATACTCTGTGATTTCTTCGATGGATGCCAGAAAGGTAAAGATGAAAATAAAAGAAATTGATCCCAAGGCATTTATCAATACTGTTCATTCCAAAGATATTATGGGGCGTTTCTATATGAAGCCGAAGGATTAAAATGCTGATTTTTCAGCTTTCTTGCGCTAACTTGACTTTACATTGCAGATAGGTCGTTTCATGGTATAAAGATGGAAAATGAATTGATAGGCATTTTTGTTTAACAAAAATAAAAGGAGTATTATGGGAAAGTATCAGAACATACTTTTGGATTTAGACGGAACAATAATAGACTCCGGTCCGGGAATAATGAAATCCGTGCAGTACGCACTCAATCATTTTTCTTTGTATCATCAGCCTGAAGAAAAGTTGAGGAGATTTATAGGTCCCTCTTTAACGGATTCTTTTATGAAGGTATACAAGTTTAATGTGAAACAGGCGGAAGAAGCCTTGTCCTATTATCGTGAGTTTTATCCAAGTGAGGGGATGTTCGATGCTTCCCTTTATCCCGGAATGGAAGAATGCATAAAAACTCTGGCGGAACAGGGAAAGAAGGTTATTTTACTTACTGCAAAGCCGATTTTTTTTGCCGCACAAATCACCAAACATTTCCGGATTTCCGATTATTTTTTTCTGGAAATCGGAACGGAGCTGACAGAGAGGGATTCCGGTAAAGCGCACCTAATCGAGAAAGCTTTACGGGAGGGAAATTTAAAAAAGGAAGAATGTCTTATGGTCGGAGATACAAAATATGATATCGATGCTGCAAAAGAGCTGGGAATGGATTCTGTGGCCGCATTGTATGGCTACGGTGTTCCGGAAGAAATTGCAAGTGCAAATTATAGCATTCAAAAACCTTTGGACTTACTATCTCTTGTTTAAGAGAAAATGGCGTTAGCTTACTTTATCTTGTTTAAAGAAAAATGGCGTTGACTTACTTCATTTTGTTTAGAAGAAATAGCTGCATCTTCTATTCAAGATTTTGTAAGATAGGGTTTTACGAAAGAAAGGGGTTCTTATTATGAAAAAAAGAATAGCATTGCTACTACTTTCTACTGCAGTTATGCTCAGCATGGCAGCTTGCAGCGGGAAAAAGTCCGAGAAAGATACAACACAAGCCGTTACAGCGGACATGACAACGGAAAAGGCTGAAGCAACGACGGAAAAAGCGGAAGAGAGTACGGAAGAGGCAAAGACGGAGACGGAGTCGGCATTGAAAGTCATCAGCCTTAAGGGACCGACCAGTATCGGTCTTGTACATCTTATGGAGAAAGCGGAAAAGGATAACTTGCCCTATAGCTTCCAGATGGAAGCAAGTCCGGATGCGCTTCTTCCCGAATTTGTTTCCGGAAAGGCGGATATTGCGACGGTTCCCGCAAACATGGCGGCTGTTTTGTATCAGAAATTCAATAAAGATTTATATGTTTTAAATATCAATACCTTGGGCGTTCTCTATGGTGTAAGCGGAAACGCGGAAGTGAAAGCCTTTTCCGACTTGGAGGGAAAGACCTATCTCAGTACCGGACAGGGTGCCAGTCCCGAATATCTGATGAATACTTTATTAAAGAAAAATTCCATTCATGCAAATGCCGAATTTTACACGGATGTGACGGAAATTGCGGCAAAATTAAAGGAGAATCCGGAAGCTGTTGCTATTTTACCGGAGCCCTTTGCCACTGCTACACTGTTACAGAACTCCGCTTTAGAGAGAAAGTTCTCCTTAACGGAGGAGTGGAATAAGATTTTCCCCGGAACAGAGCTTCCGACTGCGGTAACGATTGTTAAGAAGTCCTTCTATGAAGAGAATAAAGATCAGGTAGAGGCTTTCTTAAAGGAAGAGCAGGAAAGTATTGAAGCAGTAGAGAAGGATACGGATAGTACAGCGGCTTTGATGGTGAAGTACGGCATTTTAGAGAAGGAAGAGCTTGCCAAGAAAGCCATTCCGAATTGCAATGTCCATTTTATTGACGGAGAGAATATGAAGAAAGACTTGGAACAGTATTTTACCGCACTTTTTGCAGAAGATCCGAAGTCTGTCGGCGGTGCTTTACCCGAGGCGGATTTCTATTTTACACATTAATTCGTTCATGCATAAGAGGCTGCAGAAACTAATTATTTTATGTTTTTGGCTCATGATTTGGGAATTGTTTACGAGACTGGTAAACAATTCCTTTGTTTTAGTGGGACCTCTTGAAACGGTAAGGCATATTGTGATTCTCATGGGAAGAGAGTCTTTTACGGGAATTTTGTATTTCAGTTCTGCCCGAATTCTTTCCGCTTATTTTCTCGCTTTTCTTTTGGCCTTACTTCTTGCTTTTATTGCCTATCGTTACCCGTTTCTTGAGAGTCTGATAGAGGCCCCTCTGTTTCTGCTGAGAAGCCTTCCCGTGGCAAGCTTTGTAATTATTTTACTCTTCTTTCTGGGAAGAGAAAGCTTATCTTTTTTTATCAGCTTCTGGATGGCGTTTCCCGTTTTTTACTTTAATTTTCTGGAAGGATTAAAGACTCTGGATCGATCTACCCTGGAAATGGCAAAGCTCTTTCGCTTTTCTCTGTGGAACCGCTTTCGCTATATATTTATTCCGGGAATCTATCCGCAGATCCTGAGCAGTGCAAAGCTCGCAATGGGGCTTTCGTGGAAGAGCGGTATCGCGGCGGAGCTGATCGGACAGGTGAGACAAAGTATCGGCTATCAATTAATGGATGCAAAAGTCAGCTTGGAAATGGGAGATGTCTTTGCTTGGAGCATTATTATGATTGTTCTTTCCAAGTTTTTTGAATGGCTCGTTCTGTTTCTTCTGAAAAAAATTTTTTCGAAAGGCAGTGTGTAATGGTACTGAGTATAGAAAAGGGTACAAAGATATATGGCAATCAAGTCCTGTTTCAGAATTTTTCTTGTGAACTCGATTTTATGAAGCATCCGATTTATCGTATTACCGGGGATTCCGGAAAGGGGAAAACCAGTTTGCTGCGTATTCTCTCTTCTCTGGATACTTTGGACAGCGGTACATTTTCTATTGTGATGGGAGAGGCTGCAAGGGGAGGAAACAGGCTGCGTGCCTCCTGGATGTTTCAGGAAAATCGACTTTTGGAAAATCTTTCTGCAGTGGAAAATCTTTCTTTCATTCCCTCCGGGTATTCCGTATCTGAAATAGTACATTTTTTCGAACAATTGCTTTCCGGTGAAAATATAGAGAAAAGGGTTTCCGAGTTTTCCGGAGGAATGAAAAGACGACTTGCTTTTTTGCGGGCTATGATAGCAGAGTTTGAGATTTTATTTTTGGATGAACCCTTTACGGGAATAGACGAAGAGAATCGGCTTAAGATGGAGTATTTTTTTCTGGAACATATTGGGAAAAGACCCATGATTTTTGCCAGCCATGAAGAGCCTCTCCTTTGGGAAAATTATGGCAGAATCGAACTGTAGTATAACCAGGTATTGCGATAGTTTGGGAAAAGAGCGTCGCTCGCTTTTTTTATTCCGGAAAGGTTATATCTGCTATAATCAGAAAATTCTTGACATGGAAAAAGGGCTATGGGATAATCAGACATATTTTTTAGGAGGAGCAAGCGAAATGAATGCAATCGTTGCACTTACAGTCATTATTATTCTCGTGGGCATTATTGTCTTGGACAGTAGTGATTGTTTGCGTAACGCCTCATTTGAAAGATAAAGACAGTTAGAGAGCCTTTAGCCTTACAGCGTTACGCTGTAAGGCTTTTTCAATGAGAAAGGGAGTTGGGGAATGAAATTAAAAGGAGCAAGAATCTTAATTGAAGAACTCATTCGACAGGGAGTGGATACCGTTTTCGGCTACCCGGGCGGTGCGGTTTTAAATATCTATGATGAACTGTATCAATCTAGAGACCGCATTCATCATGTTCTGACAGCCCATGAGCAGGGGGCTGCCCACGCAGCTGACGGCTATGCGAGAGCAAGCGGAAAAGTCGGGGTAGTGATAGCAACTTCAGGACCCGGTGCTACGAACCTTGTTACCGGCATTGCCAACGCCTATCTGGATTCTGTACCCCTCGTTGCCATTACCGGGAATGTTGCTACCGAAGCTTTGGGAAGAGACAGTTTTCAGGAAGTGGACATCGTATCCATTACCCAACCGGTTGTGAAGCATAACTTCATGGTTAAGGATGTTTCCGAGCTTGAACAGACAATAAAAGAGGCGTTCCTGATTGCCAATTCGGGAAGAAAGGGACCGGTTCTTATTGATATCCCGAAGGATGTGCAGGTCAATGAGTGTGAGTACGGTATTGCGGTACTTCCCAAGATGCCGGAGAAGGCGGAATTACCCTATGATGAAGAAGGGGTTATACAACTTCTGAACAGTGCCAAGAAACCATTTATTTATGCCGGAGGAGGCGTTATTGCCTGTGGAGGAGAAGACTATCTCCGTACCCTTGCGGAGAAGTTAAACGCACCGGTTGCCCTCAGTATGATGGGACGTACTGCATTTCCGGACTCTCATCCTTTAAGTCTTGGCTTAGTCGGAATGCATGGCAGTTACCAAGCAGCGAAAGTGCAATCGGAATGTGACTTAATGCTTGCAGTCGGTGTTCGTTTTTCCGATAGAGCTACAGGAAATCTTTCTGCTTATACGAAGAATTGCAAAATCATTCATGTCGATATTGATAAGGCGGAGCTTGGAAAGAATCTTTCTCCTGATTTTTCGGTACAGTCCGATGTAAAAAAATGGATGAAGGCAGTCCTTCCGAAATTAAAGGAAAGAAAGAATCCGGAGTGGTGGAGAGAAATTGAGAGCTATAAGAAAGTGAATATTCCCGAAAATGGCTCTTTTCATCCACGAAATATTCTGGAAACGCTTCGCCGCTTCACAAAGGATGACACGGTTGTGGCAACGGATGTGGGACAACATCAGATGTGGACAGCGCAGTATTATCGCTTTGAGAAACCCGGAACTTTCCTTACTTCCGGCGGACTTGGAACAATGGGTTACGGATTGGGTGCCGCAATTGGTGCCTGTCTTGCCAAGAATAAAGAGGAAACAGTGCTGATTACCTCTGAAGGGTCATTCTCCATGAACTGCAATGAACTTTGTACGGCAGTAAAGGAAGGCCTTCCGATTACGATAGTGCTTTTAAATAACCAGGTACTCGGTATGGTTCGGCAGTGGCAAACCGCTTTTTTCGGAGAACGGTATTCCGCAACGATTCTTGACAGAGGGACAGATTTTGTAAAGCTTATTGAAGCTTACGGCGGTAAAGGATTTTCCATTCATAAACTATCTGAACTGGAGAAAGCTTTAGAGGAAAGAAAGACTATTGCAGGTCCGGTTCTTCTTGACTGCCATATTGATAAAGACGAGAAAGTTTTACCGATGATTCCACCCGGAAAATCAGTGGCGGAAATTATCTTATAAGGAGAAAGCATGAAGAAATTTACCATTGACCTCTTTGTCAACAACCGTTTCGGCGTACTAAATCGTATCACCGGTTTGTATTGTAAGAGAGGCTATAATATTGAGTCGATTCAGGCAGGACCGACTGAAATTCCGGGTTGCACCAAGATTGAAATTGTTTCCACCGGAGACGAGTATATGCGGATGCAGGTCATTTCCCAGCTGGAAAAGCTTTACGACGTAAGAAAGGTAGAGCTGAAGTCTGTAACGGATTTGGACTAAGTCTGTCAACCGGCTGTTTTCAGAGGCATAATCACATAGCGTGTGAACTTGTAATTGCTTTGTGATTGGACAGGATTTTATGAGCTAAGCCCATGGGCTTTGCGATAGAGTGGGAGCGGATTGCTCCTTTGGAACCAAGGAAGAGGAGGAATGGCATTTTTCGGGAAGCACATCTTGGAAAAATGACTTACTCATTCCTTCCGCCTAAATAAGAAAGGGAGAATGAAAAATGGCTGTAATGTACTATGAAAAGGATTGTGATCAGAGTCTTTTAAAAGGGAAGAAGGTAGCGGTAATCGGATATGGATCGCAGGGACATGCTCATGCCTTGAATTTACGGGATAGCGGCGTAGATGTGGTAATCGGTCTGTATGAAGGCTCAAAGTCCGCAGCAAAGGCAAAGGAAGACGGATTTACCGTATTAAATACCGCTGAAGCAACAAAACAGGCGGACATCATCATGATTTTGGTGAATGATGAGAAGCAGGCCAAGCTTTACAAGGAGCAGATTTCCGGGAATCTTAGTGCCGGGAAGACTTTGGCTTTTGCTCACGGCTTTAACATTCACTATCATGCTATCGTTCCCCCAACAGATGTGAATGTTATCATGATTGCTCCGAAGGGACCCGGACACACCGTTCGTTCCCAGTATGTAGACGGAAAGGGAGTGCCCTGTCTTGTGGCTTGCGAACAGGATCCGTCCGGTAATTCCATGGACATTGCCAAGGCTTATGCTGCGGCAATCGGCGGAGCAAGAGGAGGTTTACTGGAGACAACATTTAAAGAGGAGACGGAGACCGACCTTTTCGGTGAGCAGGCAGTGCTTTGCGGCGGTGTATGCGCTCTTATGGAGGCAGGCTTTAATACTCTTGTAGAAGCAGGTTACAAGCCTGAAAATGCCTATTTTGAGTGTGTGCATGAGATGAAGCTGATTGTGGATTTAATCTTCAATGCCGGCTTTGAAGGTATGCGTTATTCTATCTCCGATACGGCAGAGTACGGTGATTATACCGCAGGTCCGAAGATCATCGGAGAGGAAGTGAAGGCAGCGATGAAGAAGATTCTTTCCGATATCCAGGACGGAAGCTTTGCAAAGGATTGGATTCTGGAGAACCAGGCCGGCAGACCGCATTTCCTTGCCATGAGAGAAGCAAAACTGAATAACCTTGTTTCCGAGACAGGAAGAGACCTTCGTAACAAGATGGGATGGAAGCAGGTTCAGGATTTGGATCAGGCAAGATAAGTCGAGGAAAATACTCATAAATTGAAAATGCGATATAAGCAGGAAGAAGGGAAAAATGGAACTTACGCTGGACAGAGTTTACCAAGCGGCTCATGTGTTAAAGCCGGTAATCAACAGAACGGATCTTGTTCATGCGACAAGAATTGAGGCGGATTGTGATCTGTATTTAAAGACGGAGAATCTGCAAAATACCGGCTCTTTTAAAATTCGAGGTGCGTATTTTAAAATATCCACACTCTCGGAGGAGGATAAGAAAAAAGGTGTGGTAGCCTGTTCTGCGGGAAATCATGCTCAGGGAGTGGCTCTTGCTGCAACAAAAGCCGGAACAAAGTCGACCATTTTTCTTCCTGCTATTGCGCCTATTTCCAAGGTGGAAGCGACCAGAAATTATGGAGCGGAAGTGCGCATGATTGACGGTGTCTATGATGATGCCTATAACGCTGCAGTAGAATACCAGAAGGAGAGTGGTGCTGTCTTTATTCATCCCTTTAATGATATCGATGTCATGGCGGGACAAGGCACTATCGGGATGGAAATCATGGAACAGCTGGAAGACGCGGATGCGGTAGTGGTTCCGGCCGGTGGCGGCGGACTGATTTCCGGCGTTTCCTTTGTGGTAAAGAAATTAAACCCGAAGTGTAAAGTTTACGGTGTGCAGGCACAGGGAGCAGCTTCCATGGTACAGGCGGTAGCGGATAAGAAGCTGGAAAGCTTGGAAGAGGTGCATACCTTTGCAGACGGTATTGCCGTAAAATCTCCCGGAAACTTAAGCTACGAAATGGTAAGAGAGTATGTGGATGAACTGGTTACCGTCAGTGATGATGAGATTGCCGCGGCAATCTTAACGCTTATGGAGAAGCAGAAGATTGTCTCGGAGGGGGCCGGAGCGGTTTCCGTTGCGGCTGTTCTTTTCAATAAGCTTCCGCTTAAAGGGAAAAAGGTGGTTTGTATCATTTCCGGCGGAAATATTGATGTCAATATTCTTTCCCGTGTCATTAGTCGCGGTCTTTTAAAGACCGGCAGGAAAGCTTCTCTGACGCTTTCCCTTCTCGATAAGCCGGGACAGCTGGAAGAGGTATCCCGTATTATTGCGGAGCTCGGAGCCAATGTGACGAAGGTCGACCACAACATGAATGTGGAGGATTCGGATATCAACGGTTGCTATTTGACATTAAGGATTGAAACACGAGATTTCAAGCATATAGAAGAAATCAAGAAGCGCTTTCGTGAGGAAGGGTTTTCGTTGGTGTAAGACGAAGTATTGTATGTGGAGGTAAGATGACTGGAGCAGATGCGATTGTCAGGTGTTTGGAGCTGGAAAAAGTAAGCTATGTTTTCGGTTATCCCGGCGTAGCAATTTGTCCTTTTTTTGACAGCTTGGAAAGTACAGATATAGAGAGTATCTTGGTTCGCACGGAGCAAAATGCGGCACATGAAGCAAACGGTTATGCCAGAATCAGCGGAAAGCCCGGAGTATGTGCGGTGACCTCCGGTCCCGGAGCGACCAATGTAATTACCGGGATTGCGACTGCCTTTGCGGACAGCATTCCTCTTATTGTGATTACGGGACAGGTAGAGAGTCGTCTGCTCGGCTCGGATGTCTTTCAGGAGGCGGATATCTGCGGTGCCTCGGAATCCTTTGTAAAATACAGCTATACTCTTCGCAATGCGGAAGAAATTCCGAAGGTCTTTAAGGAGGCTTTTCATATCGCGATGACAGGGCGAAAAGGTCCGGTTTTGATTGATATTCCCATTGATGTGCAGAAGGCAAGTCTTAGGAAATTCCAATATCCCGATGACTTGAAAATGCGTACTTATAAACCTAC
>CAUSIX010000032.1:0-9753 GCA_963531555.1 uncultured Oribacterium sp. | reverse complement strand
TGGACAGGAAGTGGGATTTAATATGAGCTTTATCGAACAGCTCGGTCCTGCAGTAAATGAGAAATATGTTAGTAATATTCAAAAGCACAAAGAGCTTTAGAATATTTACATAAAATAAGAAAGAAAGGAGAAAAAGATGGATTTTACAGTAGTAAAAGGGATGCAGTCTGAAATCTTTGTTCCGATAACGCCTCCTCCCGTATGGGCACCTGTTACGAAATCTCTAAAGGATATGGTTGTAGCGATTGCCACGGCGGCAGGAGTGCATCATAAGGATGATAAGAGATTTAATCTTGCCGGTGACTTCAGTTTCAGAATCATTAAGGATACGATGCCTTCTTCGGAGCTGATGGTTTCTCATGGCGGATATGACAATAGTGATGTTAACAAAGATATAAACTGTATGTTCCCCATTGACCGTTTGCATGAACTTGCAAAGGATGGAGTCATTAAGGCGGTAGCGCCTGTTCACATCGGCTTCATGGGCGGTGGCGGAAACCAGGAAAAGTTTAAAAATGAAACCGGTCCGGCT
This sequence comes from uncultured Oribacterium sp., assembly GCA_963531555.1. Taxonomy (GTDB): domain Bacteria; phylum Bacillota; class Clostridia; order Lachnospirales; family Lachnospiraceae; genus Oribacterium. The sequence continues at coordinate 9,221 of CAUSIX010000032.1, read as the reverse complement.
ATTGCGAAGATTTTAAAGGATGAAGGTGTAGATGCCGTTATCCTTACCGCAGGCTGAGGGACCTGTCATCGTTCTGCCGTGCTTGTGCAGAGAGCTATAGAGGAGGTTGGCATTCCCACAATTATTATTGCCGCCCTTCCTCCTGTCGTAAGACAGACCGGTAGTCCAAGAGCAGTTGCTCCTCTCGTTCCGATGGGTGCAAATGCAGGAGAGCCGAACAATCAAGAAATGCAATATCATATTGTAAAGGATACCTTGGAGCAGCTTGAGAAAATCGAGTCTGCAGGAAAGATTGTATCCCTTCCCTATGAATATATTGCGAAGGTATAAACGAAATACCGCGTGAACCGCGAGTGAACCTTGTTCAGAAGGAGGTACCGTGTGCTTTACACGGTATCTTCTAATCCGTGAAAAGGACTGTGAAAAATCAAAGATTTTAACGGTCTTTTTTTCTTATTCTTTAGGAGTAGCACTTGCGAAATATAGAGCTTCTCGATTAAGCTTATTCAGCAGGGAAAATCGAGAAATAGAGAGGGAAATCATGGAAGAAAGAATTCTTAGAACTTTAAGTATCAAAGCTTTTCATGTTCAAGCGGCAAGAGAGGAAAAATGTTTTTCTTTGGAAAAAGAGGCGAACAATCAATATACCCTCTGTTTTGATTCTTCCGTTCCGGAAAAACTGGCAGAACAGGAGCCGCTAATCCACTCGGCCTCTCTTAAGCTTATTAGCAAAGAAGAACGACACGTTCCCATTCATTCCATCATGGATATTATCCCCATTTCCACCAAGGTACTCGGGAAAATAGGTGAGGGGATTACCCATACTCTGACCGGAATTTATCTTGTTCTTTGCGGAACGGATACGGAAGGAAACTACATTTCCGCCTTCGGAAATTCAGACGGTTTTCTGGATGAACAGATTGTCTTTGATCGGGCGGGAACACCGGGAAAGGAGGACTTGATTCTCCTTATGGATATTTGTCTTGAGGCAAGAGCCGGATTTTCCCGTTCGGGGCCGGATGCCTGTCACAGGCTTTGCGACTGTTTTTGTCAGGAAATACGGCAGGTTCTGAAGAAGCTGGACGGAAGACAGTGCACGGAAAGACAGGATTATCAGGATATAGAGAGACCGGGGAAAGAAAAAGTGGTTTTGGTGAAAATGGTGAGCGGACAGGGAGCGATGTACGATACACATTTTCTCTCCCCCGAGCCTTCCGGCTTTAACGGAAGTCGCTCTATTATAGAAAGCACAGGCACTCCCGTGATTCTTTCTCCGAATGAATACCGGGACGGTGCAATACGGGCACTGTATTAGATGCATCAATTTGACTTTACTTTTTGAAAAGAGATAGAACCGGAAGAGAAAGGAAGAAAGAAGCTTATGGGAATCGGTCCTTCTACCAAAGAAACGACTTTACATCATTTTCGAGATCCTCTTTTAGATGAACTCTGCGATGATACGGATATCGATTTTGTCGGAGTGATTCTTGCCGGGATTCCGCAGGACAATGTGAGTAAATATTTTACGGGTGATCGTATCGGTGCGTTAGCGGAGGCGATGCGCGTTAAGGGGGCAATCGTCAGTGAAGACAGCTGGGGGAACAGCAATGTGGATTTTGCTCATGCAATAGAGGAAATCGGAAAGCGAGAGATTGCCGTGGTCGGCGTCTCCTTTGTGGGCGTGCAGGGGGCTTTTGTGGTAACAAATCGTTATATGGACAGTATTGTGGATATCAATAAGAGTGTGGAAGGCATCGAGACGAATGTGGTAGGGGAAAATAATCTTGTACGTACCGATGCAAAAAAAGCAAAGGCGCTTCTGAAATTAAAGATGCGGAAATTGAATCGATAGTAATACAAAAATAGTATTGCTATGGAAACGAATAAGACTAAGAGTTCAAGCAAAAAATAAGGAAACAGTATGGAGGAAAGACATTACGTAATCGGCACTGCCGGGCATATCGATCATGGAAAGACGGCCCTCGTGAAAGCCTTGTGCGGTTGTGATACGGACAGACTGAAAGAGGAAAAGGAAAGGGGAATGAGCATTGCTCTGGGCTTTGCCTCTCTTTTACTTCCGTCCGGAAAGAAGATTTCCATAATCGATACGCCGGGACATGAAAAATTCATCCGCAGTATGGTCTCCGGTGCTATGGGAATGGATTTGGTACTCCTTGTGGTTTCGGCAAAGGAAGGCATCATGCCGCAGACAGAGGAGCACCTTGCCATTCTTCGCCTGCTTCAGATAAAGAAAGTCGTTTTAGTGCTTACCATGGTCGACCTTGTAGATTCCGCCCTTTTGATGAAAAGAGAAGAGGAAGTTCGCACACTCTATAAAAAGTTCTTTCCTCATGAGTCGGAGCCGAAGATTTTTCCGCTATCCTCTTATACAGGGGAAGGGATTTCCGCTTTAAAAACGTATGTAAGTGAGGAAGCGGAGAAAATAGAGGGAAAGTCACCAGGGGGATTCTTTCGCATGCCGGTGGATAGAGTGTTTTCCGTGGCAGGCGCCGGAACCATCGTTACCGGGACTGCCCTTTCCGGTAAGATTCAAAAGGATATATATAGCGGAAAAAGTGGAGAAAGCGGAAAAAGCGAAGAAAGCAAAGAAAGAGAAGAAATCCGAGAAGCCGGTGAAAGTGGAAAAACCGGGGGTGCCGCCGGAGTTTACTTACTCTATCCCGAAGAAAGAGAAGTAAAAGTACGGAATATACAGGTGCATGGGGAAGATGTACCCTCAGCCTATGCGGGAGAAAGAATTGCACTGAATCTGCAAGGAATGGAGAAAGCGGCGTGTAAAAAAGGGGACATCATAGCGGAAAAGGGAAGCTTACAGCCGAGCTTTCTCTTAGACTGCCGTGTAGAATGTATTTCTCCATTTTCCGAAATAAAGCATAATCAGCACCTGGAATTACTGATAGGGACTAAGCACATTCCGTGTAAGGTGATTTTTTTGGAGGGAGAAAAGATAAAAGAAGGAGAGTCCTCTTTAGTCCAGCTTCAACTTCAGGAAAAGACGGCGTCCGTTTTTCAGGAACGTTTTATTCTTAGAAATGATGCGGAGAGCGAGACGCTCGGAGGAGGGCTTGTTTTGGATCCTTGTCCGAGAGGGCGTCACAGAAGGGGAAGATTTCCGCTTCGTTTTTTAGAGGCTTTGAAAAATGAGGGCGAAGAGGCTTTACTCGCATCTTTCTTAAAAAAACGGAAGAGAAACTTTAGCTCTTTCACGGAATTGAAAAAACGCTTCAGCGGTTTTTCGAAAATTCAGGAAATCATAGAGAAGGAAAAGATAAGGCACTTAGCTTCCTCCAATGCGGAAAACAATACGAACGGTGTATTCTTTACGGAAGAGAATGGGAACACTTTTCTTTTTACAATAGAGCTGAATGGAGATTTTTTTGCCATTCTTTCCGAAGAGGAAATGCTTATGCGAAAAGAACTAGAGGATTACCTTCGGGATTTTCACAAGAAGAATCCGTATAAATTGGGGGAGAAGTCCGTGGTGCTTCATAGTAAGCTCTTCTCTTCCTACAACAAAAATACGTATAAGGCTCTCTTAAAAGCTTGGGAAGAGAAGGGGGATTTTCGCTTTGGCGAGGGATTTATCGCCTTATCGGATTACAAGCCGGTCAAGGATGCCCTGTATACGAAGATTGCCAATGCTCTCGTAAACGATATGCAAAAAGGAAAGTACAGCTTTATAAAACTTTCCGATCATTTCTGGATTTCGGAGGAGAAAAAACGCCTTAGTGATGTTGTGGCAAGCTTGGAAAATAAGGGAACGCTCGTCAAGCTGGACGGAGAATACTATACGCTTCGAAAACTCTTTGACAGCTTAAAGAATTTTTCTCTGGAAAAAATGGAAAAAGAGGGAGAAATCACCATCGATGCGCTTCGGGAAGAGTTCGGAATCTCTCGAAAAAATGCAAAGCTCTTCTTTAAGGCGACGGACAGAATGGGAATAACGAAAGACAGAGGCTTTGAAAGTGCACGCTCTGTGCCATAAAGCAAAAAGGGATAGCTTTCAGCTAACTCAGTTTTAAGAAATCAGCAGGCACGCGGTCTACGCCTTGACGAGACTCGAAGTTTGGATATACAATAAACAGCATTGTTGTAGGAAGATAGAGGTGAAACATGGCAAGATATAATCATGCACAAGTGGAAAAGAAGTGGCAGGAATTTTGGGAGAAGAATCCCATTAATCCGAAAGATGATAAGAAGGAAAAGTATTATTGTTTGGATATGTTCCCGTACCCTTCCGGCTCCGGCTTACATGTGGGACACTGGAGAGGGTATGTGATTTCCGATGCCTGGTCTCGTTACCAGTTGATTAGGGGAAAATACGTGATTCACCCCATGGGCTGGGATGCCTTCGGTCTTCCTGCAGAAAACTATGCTATTAAGATGGGCATTCATCCGTCTATTACGACCAAAAAGAATGTGGAAAATATTAAGAGACAGTTGCAGCAGATTAACGCTATTTATGACTGGGATATGGAGCTGAACACCACGGATCCGGATTATTTCAAGTGGACACAGTGGATTTTTGTGAAAATGTTTGAGAAGGGTCTTGCCTATGAGAAAGAATTCCCTATCAACTGGTGTCCAAGCTGTAAGACAGGACTTGCGAACGAAGAAGTGGTAGACGGAAAGTGCGAGCGATGCGGAACTGCAGTGACGAAGAAAAATCTTCGCCAGTGGATGCTGAAGATTACCGCTTATGCGGACCGTTTACTCGATGACCTGGACACGCTGGACTGGCCGGAAAAGGTGAAGAAGATGCAGGCCGAGTGGATTGGCCGTTCTTACGGTGCAGAGGTGGACTTTAAGCTGGAGAACTCGGAAGAGAAGATTACCGTCTTTACCACAAGACCCGATACGCTTTACGGCGCGACTTTCCTCGTTTTGGCTCCGGAGCATCCTTTAGTAAAAAAGATTACGACGGCGGAGAAGCTTCCCGAGGTAGAGGCGTATATTCAAAAAGCGGCAAACAAGTCCAATGTAGACAGAATGGCCGTTACGGATAAAGATAAGACCGGTGTCTTTACCGGAGCTTTCGTTATCAATCCGATGAACGGCAAGAAGACCCCGGTTTGGATTTCCGACTATGTACTTGCCGACCACGGAACCGGTGCTATCATGTGCGTGCCTGCACATGATTCCCGTGACTTTGCCTTTGCAAAAAAATTTGATCTTCCGATTGTGCAGGTAATTTCCAAGGACGGAAAGGAAGAGGAACTGACAGAGGCTTATACGGAAGCAAGCGGTGTAATGATTAATTCCGGCGCTTGGAACGGACAGGAATCCTCCGTATTGAAAGAAAGCGCTCCTGAAGAGATAGAGAAGAAGGGTCTCGGTAAGAAGACCGTCAGCTATAAACTAAGGGACTGGGTATTCTCCAGACAGCGTTACTGGGGAGAACCGATTCCCATCGTGCACTGCCCGAAATGTGGAAATGTTGCGGTTCCGGTTGAGGAATTGCCCTTAAAGCTTCCCGAGGTAGAGCATTATGAGCCGAGTGGAACGGGAGAATCCCCGCTTGCCGGCATTCCCGAATGGGTAAACTGTACTTGTCCGAAATGCGGCGGAAAGGCAAAGAGAGAGACGAACACGATGCCCCAGTGGGCAGGCTCCTCTTGGTACTTTATCCGTTATGTGGATAAATACAATGACAAGGAACTGATTAGCAGAGAAAAGGCGGATAAGTATCTTCCGGTGGACATGTATATCGGAGGAGTGGAGCATGCGGTGCTTCACCTGCTCTATTCCCGGTACTGGACGAAGTTCCTTTATGACATCGGTGTAGTAGGTTTTAAAGAACCTTTTAAAAAGCTCTTTAATCAAGGCATGATTTTAGGACCGGACGGGCAGAAGATGTCCAAGTCCTTGTGCAATGTGGTATCTCCCGATGATCTTGTGGCGGACTACGGCTGTGATGCCCTGCGCCTTTATGAACTTTTTGTCGGACCTCCCGAGCTGGATGCTGCTTGGGATGCAAGAGGAATAGACGGTGTTTACCGTTTCTTAAACCGTTTTTATTCTCTGGTACTGGATTCCAAGGAAAAGAATGTGGCTGAGACGAAGGAGATGGTTCGCCTTCGCCATAATTTGATTCATGATATTGAGGAGCGTTTTGAAAGCTTTAACTTAAATACCGTGGTTTCCGGTTTTATGGAGTATAACAACGCTATGCTCGATATCGCTAAAAGAGAAGGGGGAATGGATTTAGAGACTTTAAAGACTTTCTCCATCTTACTTGCTCCTTTTGCACCGCATATTGCGGAGGAATGCTATCATTTATGCGGAGGGGAGACTTCCGTATTTTCCGCAAACTGGCCGGAGTACAGCGATAAGGAAAGAGAAGCCGATGAAATCAAGGTTCCGGTGCAGATTAACGGAAAGGTGAAGATTGTACTCGAGGTAGCGAAAGATATCGATAAGGAGAGTATTTTAAAAGAGGCGAAGAAGGCTCTCGGAGATAAGCTTTCCGGTGAACTGATAAAGGAAGTTTATGTTCCGGGTAAGATTGTGAATTTTGTAGTAAAATCTTGATTCTTTTTCTTACAATTTTGTGACTGACTACAGAAAGATTTTAGGAAGTTTTTCTACACAAAAAAAAATACTGTGGTATGATAAAGGGCGTCGTTTTCTGTATTAGGAGACGATGCCTTTTCGTAATGAATAACGAATATCGTAACAGGCAGGTGTTATCCTTTTTTGCAATGCTGTTACGAGAGAATTGTTCCCTATTTATTTCGTTTTCAGATTTTGCGGAAAATGCTTATTCAATTTATTGTGGAGTCACAGGAGGATACTGTGATCTTGTTTGTATAGAAGACAGAGGATGGAATATGCTAGCCAGTCAAAGAAGATTATCAAGTGGAGTCGGTAGAGCGCAGGGAAGTTCCAGAAGCCGCAGCGCATCCTACAGCTATAATGATAGAACCCCAAGATCAGGGAGAAGTAGCGGAAAAAGCGGAAGTGGAAGAAGACCCAATAAAAAGTCTCCATTTCCTTTTATGCTTATCGGAGTTTTGGTTATTGCCGCGTTGGGAACGGGCGTTTATGCACTGTCTCGTCCTTCTTCTACGAAAGAGACGGAGAGTGCGGTAGAAACGGAGGCGATTAATCCCGATGCGATTCAAAAAGATGTATATTTGGATTACTCCGCTTTCAAGAAAGATGCTGAACTTTTGAATATGAAGGGCATGACTAAGGAGGAAGTGGAGGATTTTCTGCACAAGTCCTATCAGTGGAATATTGTGATTAAAAATGCGAATCCCAATATTCAGTATTTTTCCATGCCGGAGTTTCCGGAGCATAAAGAGAATAGCAGCTCTGATGACGGAGTAGATGACCAGGGTACGGAGGAAATTGTTAAAATTGCCAATTCTCTTTCCGATGTGAGCATACGACCGGAAAAAACGGAATACATTGTTCCGGATTTGTTGGAAGACAGTATTCACGATTTTGTAGAGCAGATTTTTACGGCATACAAGGAAAGTGAAACTGCTATGAGTAGTACGGAGGAAAGCTCTACCGAGAAAGAAAAAAAGAAAAAGAAGAAAAAAGAAGAAAGTACAACGGAAACGGAAACGCAGGCTCCTACAGCGGACTATGTGTTACAACTGCCGAATTTCAGCGATAAGATAACGGACTATGTGAATCAGCTTGCGATTGTATGGAAGATGGCTCCGCAAAACGGAGATATTACTAAATTCAATAAATCTACAGGGGAATTTGAATTTGGAGGAACAAAGGACGGCTATGCCGTTAATGCAAGCGATACAGCCAAGAAGGTTATGGAATTGCTCGATGCAAAAGAGTTTTCCGGGGAAGTAGAGACTGTTGGTTCCGCCATTCCGGCTTCAACCGACTCTATTAAGGACAAATACAAAATCATAGCCAGCGTAACCACAAAAACAACCTCCAATGCTCTTCGAAATACGAATGTGAAGCTGGCGGCACAAGCGGTAAACGGTACGGTTATTCAGCCGGGAGATGAATTTTCTTTTAATACCGTCGTCGGACAGAGAACTGCGGAAAAAGGCTATAAACCTGCAGCAGCCTATAATCAGGGCGAAGTTGTGGAAGAAGTGGGCGGAGGAGTTTGCCAGATTTCCTCTACACTTTACAATGCGGTATTTCGCGCAGGCCTTACGACTACCTATAGAAGGGCACATACTTTTGCCCCGACTTATGTTACTCCAGGAACAGATGCTACTGTCTCTTGGCCCGGACCGGATTATAAATTTGTCAACAATTCGAAACATGCGGTAGGTATTTTGGCTTGGTATAAAGATCAAACCGCCACAGTACAAATTTACGGTTTACCGATTCTTCCTGACGGAGTGAAGTGGGAACTGGTATCGGAGAAAGTAAAAGATCTTCCCGTACCCCAGCCTCAAATTATCACTCCTGAACAAGGAAAAGAAAGCAGCGGTTCCGCCGGATCCGAATGGCAGGCGTATAAGCTTATCACCAAGGATGGAAAAACGGAGAAGGTGAAAGACCATTATGCTACCTATAAGGGACATACTCCGAAGAAATATATGGCAGGCAGTACGGAAAGTACAGCGAGTACGGAAAGCACAAGCGAGAGCGTAACGCAGAGCGCTTCCGAGACGAAAACGCAGGAAAGTAAGACAGCAGAGACGAAATCAACGGAGACCAAAGCAAAGGAAACGAAGGAAGAAAATCCTGTAATATCCGGAGGACCCGGAAGTAATAGTACAACAAGCGGAAGCTCGGACGGCGTGATTTCCGGAGGACCCGGAACGGATTAAAACGGACACGGAAAAAAGAGGAGGGGAGATGTTATTTCCTTTTCCTCTTTTTTCTTGAAAATTCTTATTCTTAACGAGCGGCGCAGGCGAAGCCTAAGACATTTTATTCTTAACATGGACCGTTCGCGGAGCAAGAGGCATCTCCTTTGTCTTTATTAAAAAATAAATTACTTTGTGAATATTTTGATTATTGTACTAAATGAGGAACGGAAGCAAATTTCATTGCTTTTCAAAAGGGGAATGTTATACTAATTTTCGATATGTAAAGTCCCTTTTTGGGGATTTTTAAGGATAATGTTTCATTTTTTCAGGAGGGTATTTTATGGCAAGAAAAATGAAGACCATGGACGGTAACCAGGCTGCTGCTCACGCATCCTATGCGTTCTCGGAAGTGGCTGCGATTTTCCCGATTACACCTTCTTCTGTTATGCCTGA
>CAUSIX010000031.1:0-9792 GCA_963531555.1 uncultured Oribacterium sp. | reverse complement strand
GAAGTTGGTCTTGTACAGGACAACTTTTCTGATGAAAAGTTTGTCCTTTCGTAACAGTACTAAGCTTCAAGCGTCGCTAACGCTTGCTTTCAGCAAGTACTGACGGGCTCAGATTACCCCTTATTTCAATATACACATCACTGTGGATGTTTTTATCTTTTAGGGGAAGAAAACCATGTACTATGCGGAAATCAAATATTTCGATGTGGCAAATGGGCCGGGGATAAGAGTGAGTCTTTTTGTCTCCGGCTGTCCTCATGCCTGCCCGGGCTGTTTCAACGAGATTGCCTGGAATTATGAATATGGAGAAGAGTATACGGAGGAAGTCGAGGAAAAGATTCTAAAGGCTGTTTCGAGAGCGGAGATTCAGGGCTTAAGTCTTCTTGGAGGAGAGCCTCTGTATCCTGCGAATCTCCATGCGATTCTTCCGCTCCTTCGGAAGTTTAAGGAAAGATTTCCGAAGAAGGATATCTGGTGCTACTCCGGCTATACTTATGAAGAGCTAGTTTCCCGAGAAGGGGAAGAAAAAAAAGAGCTTGACGAGCTCTTTTCTTACCTTACCGTCCTTGTAGACGGCCGTTTTATCGAAGCGGAAAAGGACATTACGCTCCTCTTCCGCGGGTCGAGAAATCAAAGGCTGATCTGTATTCCGGAGACAAGGAGGAAGGGGAAAATTGTTCTCTATGGAGAAGCAGAAAATTCTAAACGAGATATCGCACGCTTTGCGCACGATACTCGTTATGGATCATAAAAAATATTTATAGGAACATTCTTTAAATGTTGAATAAAAATAAACTCCCAATGCTTATTCTTTTGTGCAATTAGACGATATTAAGTGCGGAAAAGAATTTGTACGCATTGGGAGATTTTTAATATGGAAAGAGAAAACAGAAACGGCGCGATAGTAAAAGAGAGAAAAGCGGAGGGAAGAAAAAGAAAAAAATTTATCTCTTTAAGTACCAGAATATCCCTTCATTTAGGATTGATTATGCTGGCACTTTTTATTGTGATGAATATCTTTATCCTGTCCATTGCAAGTAAGACCTTCAACAGGAAAAATGAACAGAATATGCTTTCCTTAAGTACTTTAAATGCGCGTCGCGTAAACGAGCTGGCACGTAATGTGGGCATGATGGAGGATGCGCTCAGTGAGAGTATTCTTTCGATGCAGGAAAATGCGGAGAAAAACAGTGCGGATGATGTTAAAGCAAGAAAGAATTCTTTTTTCCAGCAAAAGAGTCAGGTAGAAGACTTCTTCGGAACGCTTACCATGGAAGAATCCAACGAAGAAGCGTATTTGGTGAATACCATTCATTACTATGAAAAGAATAATCCGGGCGTGCTTCTAGTCGGCGTATTTTTAGAAAAAAGTGCTTTTTCGGAGAACAATCCGGATTACTCTTTTTATCTTTCCGCAGGAGAGGATAAGGCTCACTATATTTCTCGAGATGCGTTTTGCAACACAGAGTCGTACAAGACGGTAAAAGAGAGCCTTCTGCCTCTGGCAACACTTCCTTCCGAAAAGGAAGCCGGCGGGAAAAGCAGTTTCTATATTCTGAATCCGGTTACAAAGGATAATCAGTTTTACGGCGTAATTACGGCGGAAATCTCTTCCGAAGTCTTTAATGACCTGGATATGCGTGACCTCGGATATGAAAATGCCTTTTTTGATGTTTTAGACTATAAAAATGATTTTGTTTACAGCACAAATCCGGAGGCTCTCGGCCGTAATTTGGGAGATTTAATCGGAAAGAGCTATAGTGATGCCTTGGTTTCCAAAATGCAGGCAGGAGAAGCATTTTTCCAGAGGGATCATCAGGTTCGTTATTTTGTTCCTTTGGAAATAAAGGGGGCAAACTGGTGGGTACAAACCGCTATGACGATAGCTGATTTTGATATGGAAAAGAACCGCCTGCTCCTTTCTTTGGTTGTTTCGGAACTGCTCTTTTTCTTCATCGTTCAAATCCTGAACTTCATACGAATTTCCCTCGCCCTTCGCCCCTTAAAGGGGATTTCCAAGGCGGGAGAGGAACTTGCCAAGGGCAATTTCGATGTTTCCCTTTCCTATAAAAAAAGAGATGAAATAGGAGAGATGTCCGAAAGCTTAAGATGCATGGTAGAGAGGACGAAAGAGGTAGTGAGGAATCTTGGAGTTCATCTTGAGGAAATGGCAAAAGGAAATTTCCGGGAAAGCATGGAAAAGGAAAGTTATATCGGAGTCTATGCGCCGCTCCTTGACAGCTTGCAGGAAATTCAGAGTAAAATGAATAAAACGCTTTTGGAAGTGCAAAATTCTTCCATGCAGGTTTTGGAAGGGGCAGAGCAGGTAAGCCAGGGTGCACAAACGCTTTCCGACGGATCGGCGAAACAGGCTTCCTCGATAGAAGAGCTTTCCGCGAATATGGAAGATATCTCCGGGGAAATTCAATCTTCCACGAAGATATCGGAAGAAGCATTTCGTTTGCAGGGAGAGGCGGAAAATGCCGTCCTTTTAAGCAATGAGAAAATGCTGGAAATGCAAAAAGCGATGCATGAGATTACTGAACGCTCCAATGAAATCAGTAAGATTATTAAGACGATTGATGATATCGCTTTTCAAACGAACATTTTATCCCTTAATGCAGCCATAGAAGCGGCACGTGCCGGTGCAGCAGGTAAGGGCTTTGCTGTAGTAGCGGACGAGGTGGGAAATTTGGCACAGAAATCCGCAAAAGCGGCACAGAATACGGGAGAATTGATTGAAGAAACCATTGAGGCGGTACAGAAGGGCGCAAAAATCACGGAGGAAACAGCCGAGTCCTTGCAATCCGTTTCCGACAATACCGATAAGGTAAATAAACTGATAGAGCAAATCTCAAGGTCAGCCAAGAAGGAGTCGGACGGGATACAGTCCTTAAACGAAGGCTTACAGCAGATTTCTTCCGTAGTACAGTCCTCTTCCGCGACAGCGGAAGAATCCGCCGCCGCGTCGGAAGAGTTGTCGGCACAGGCCAATGTCATGAACGAGCTGGTAGAGAAGTTCTTGTTGAAAAAATAGAAAAAGGACTATTTTCCGGGGTCAACCATAGAGATGATATTCCTGTCTTGGTCAAAGGTGACTTCCACCTTGCTGCCGATTTCGATACCCTGAGAAAGTCCGGAAATATCACTTTTATCCGTTTTGTTCAGTTCATAGTCTTTTCCGTCATTTCCTTGAACGCTTACCGTATTCATAGCGGCATCGGTAATGGTGCCGTTTATGACGGTAAGCTCTTTTTTGGTTTTTCCGCCGGACTCTTTGCCCTTTTCTTCGTTTTTAGACTCTACGGTATTATCAGCGGCTTTTTCACTGCCTTCTTTTTCCGCACTTTCCCCTTCTTCACCGACCTTAATTTCCGTAGAAAGCGCAGTCGCTTTCGCGGACTCCTGAGGAGCCTTTTTCGCGCAGGCTGTCATGCCGAGCATTCCTGTTATGCCGATTATTCCCGTCATGCCTATCACTAATACTGTTTTCTTCATTCGCTTACCCTTTCTTTATCTTGTTCCGGCAGTTCCGTTTCACGCAGTTCCATTTCACGCAGTTCCATTTTATGCAGTCTTTCTTAACGCTTTCCGCCTGCACTTTTATTTCTTTCCTCCGCTTCATTCAAGTTCTTGGAAACGGTCATTTCCTGATTATCGATGTGTTCCTTCATGAGCGCTTTGGCACGGATGATGTCTCTGATACGGATGGCTTCCAGAATCTTCTCATGCTCACTGATCAGCGTACCTCTCTGCGCCTCATCTTTAATGTATTCCAAGCGGTAACGATACATTTGCTCCCGAAGATTATTAATCATCTGAATCAGGCGCTTATTTCCCGTAGCATGGTAAATGATATCATGATAGGCTTCATCCGCCTCCGCAATTTCCATCTCCGTGCCTTTTTCCACTACGGCCTTAAAGTGATTCTCCGCCTCACGAAGGGCAATCAGCTGTTCTTCCGTAATGCGCTGGCAAGCGAGATCCGTTGCCAGCTCTTCTAGAGCACCGCGAACTTCCAAAACGTCCTGCAGAGACTTATGGGATATTTTCGCGACTTCCGCACCGCGCCGAGGAATCATGAGCACCAGTCCCTCCAGCTCCAGCTTTCGAATCGCTTCACGAATAGGCGTTCTGGAAACCCCCAGCTTTTCCGCAAGCTGAATTTCCATGAGCCTCTCCCCGGGCTTTAGCTCTCCCTTCAAGATTGCCTGACGAAGGGTGTTAAAAACCAAGTCCCGAAGCGGGAGATATTCGTTCATGTTTATTGTAAAATCGCTACCCATACTATCCTCCTTAAAAAATATTTCCTTGCCTAAGCATAAGCCTCCGTAATCCAAGCATTCTCAATAAAATCTTTATATTCTCCGCTATGAAGACTTTGCAGTATTCTTTCCGCTTTTACCCTTTCTTCTTTTTGGAAAATGGCAAAGACAGTCGGGCCGGAGCCGCTCATTAAAGAAAGTAGAGCACCTTCCCTTAGGAGACGGTCCTTTAATTCTTGAATTTCCGGCCTTAGAGAAATGCTGACTTTCTCTAGGAGATTGCCGCTAAGCGCACAAATTTCTTCCAAAGTGCCACTTTCCAATCTCTTCACCATGCCGTCCACATCGGGATGCTCTTTGGCTCTGCTATTTTCCAAGTGAAGATTCTCGTAAATTAACTTTGTAGATAAGGAAAATGCCGGTTTTACCAAAAGGATGGTGCAGGGCGGAAGAGGAGGAAGTTTACGGAGCTTTTCTCCGATTCCTTCGGAAAGATAGCAACCCTTATGTAGGCAGAAAGGAATGTCCGCCCCAAGCTTCACGGCACGTTTTTCCAACTCCTTCGTGCTTAAGTTTAGGTGAAAGATTTGATTTAACCCTTGAAATACCGATGCGGCATCGGAAGAACCTCCTGCCATACCGGCGGCTATAGGAAGGCGCTTCACCAGTCGCATGCGGAGTCCCTCCCCGATAGAGAACTCATCCATGAGGTTTTTTGCCGCCTTCACCATAAGATTCTCTTCATTTGTGGGAAGAAAAGGAAGATTACATTCCATTCGAATGCCTCGTTCCTTCTCCCTTTTTATGAAAATGCTGTCATAAAGCCCTACCGTATGCATAATCATTTTTACTTCGTGATAGCCGTCCGGTCTACGCCTCAGTACATCTAAAGAAAGATTAATCTTTCCGTGCGCGGAAAGCTCCAGTTCATCCATAGTTTTCCCCTTAGCTACATATTTCACTTTGTATACAAAGTCCCTTAGATTTTACAGAAAAAATTGCATTTTTGCAAGTACAAGAAAATTCTGCAACATTACATAGTAGCAGTATCCGTGCACAATACCTCTGTTAAGAAGAAAACCGACAGTAACAGCTTCTGCCGTTTCTGTCGGTTTCGTGAATCATTCCGCTTTCACGGAAGATAAGCTCAGTTTAGTGTTTTGCTCTTTTTCTTTCCCAAAGAATCGATGCGCCAAGCCCTAAACCGGTTAAGGCAAAGAGCAGAAGGTATATCGGCATCGCGGAATTGTCTTCCGTCTTCACATATCCTCGTCCGGCACCTAAAACGTTGCCCTTAGGGTCTGTCTTCTCCCTCTCTGCACCGAGTACGGAAGAGATGCTCTCGGAATCGGTAGAGGGTCTGCTGGCATTTAAGACTTCTCCGGGATTAGGCGTATTCCCTGACGGAACAGGGGGGGTAGAGGAGTTGGGACTCGGCTTCGGCGAATTTCCTCCGCCGCCATTTCCTCCGCCACCGTTTCCACCGCCGTTAGGACTTGTGGGAGGAACGTCGTTCTTTGTATTGACAAAGACGTTCACATAGCCGGTAGCCGGATCGTTCTGTGTTGTTGCCGTATAGCCGGAAACATTTTCCTCGGTAACGGTATAACGGATTTCTTTACCGTTTGTTAACTTCGGCATATCAAAGCTGTGCTGCCAAGCGTTGGCCTCGTTTAAGGTATAGGTAGCTACCTTCTCTCCGTCAGCAAAAAGCTGAACATTTACGTGATCAGGGTGTGTTCCGTTTCCTTTCCAGATCTTCGTCACCGGAATAACGACTCTGCTGCCGTTATAGTTACTGATGGTAAATCCGTTCTCATCGGTTCCGGAGATAGCGGCTTTAAATCCGGCTAATTCCTCTTCGGAAACGGTGTACACGATTTCCTTTCCGTCAGCATCTTCCTTCGGAAGATTGGAGAAGGATGCTTTCCAGTCGTTTTCTTGGGATAATACTACCGTAAGATTATCATCCTTAACGCCGTTCTTTAAAACGGAAACCGTAACGTTATCAGGTTTGTTTGTGGCAAGTTTCGGGTCTAAAACCCATTTCTTTTCCACGGAAAAGCTTGTGCTCTTTTTCTCCACTTCTGTCTTCTTATTTTTGATAGTCAAAGTGATGGTAGAGTTGCTCGCTCTGGAAGCCTCAAGGGCCTCCTTTGTAATAGGATATTCTTTGGGATCCTTATCGTAACCGTCCGGAGCTTCTGCTTCTTTTACCGTATAGTCTGCCTTGGAAACATCTTTCAGTTCTGCGATGCCATCCTTGTTCGAAGTAATGGTCTCTGTGTATTTATTTACCGGGTTTACAATTTTGAATTTAGCGCCTTGTAAGGCTTTCCCGTTTTCGTCGGTCTTCTGGATTTTAATGGTAAAGTAGTGACTGTCATCAAAGCTTCCTCCTGCTTCACTGACACTGTATACTTTTTCTTGCAGTTCCTTTGCTATTCCCTCTCCGACAAGTTTTGCTTGGTTCGTGAAGCTATCCATATTTTTAAATCCGCCGTTAATCTCCACGTAATAGGAAATATAGTACCCGTCATCCGGTTCTAAGTTTTCCAGCGGGAAAGTAAAGCTTCTTCTAGTATTTTTGTCCGTATAGGTAAAATCAAAAGTTTTTTCTTTAGGATCGGAATTGTTGTTGTTATCCTTACTGCGAAGTTTCCATTGTGGTCCTCGGTTTTCTTTGTCATCTGCGGTGGCATTCTCCCATTGGCTACCGTTCTGCTTTCCGGAACGCCAGATTCCCTTCAGATACTTAGGCTGATAAATTTTTTTCTGCGCCTCAGTGAGATTATAATCGTTTACATCAAAATAGCTGAGCTTATTGCTCTTTAAGGTATCGATTATCCGTGTATTCGCATAGCTTGTGACTCCTGCCGGCTTTTCAATGTGTCGCATATCCAACGTTATCTTGTAGAGGATAAGGTGATGTGTGTTGCCATTACCATCTATAACAGTATCGATTCCGGGTGCAGTATCTTTATAAAAACTTATCGGAGTTTCATCCTTTTGAATCTCATAGCGTATATTATTTATTTTATATTTCAGGTATCCTCCGTTAACTACAATTTCAAGAGGTCTCGACGTACTGGATTCAAAAGCGGAAGAATTCACGGACGCATTGAAGTAAACTTTCCCGTTTTGCCCCCTGTAATTCTCGGCTTTCTTTGTGAAGGTGATTCGGATTTCGTTGTCCTCCGTGTTATAGGTTCCGTTAGCCATGACATTTACGCCACTTTCATCTTTGATTTCGAAAGATGTGCTTTTGGACTTTAATTCATCCGGCAATTTAATAGAGATATAGTCGTTTTCTTTTACATTTCGGATTTTCTCTGCAAGTATAGTGGCTTCAAAGGATATTTTTTTAGAATAAAACGCCAGAGTACTGCCTTCCCCAACAGGGGTGCCGTCTACATACAAGTGAATATCTTTTAAAGCGTCAACCTGCTGTGGGACTCTACTCCCCGTTTCGATTGTGCTGTCGCTTGCGGTAGAGACTTCCCTGCCTGCTCCGCTTCCTGTTGTTACTACACCTGTCCCTGCTCCGTTTCCTGTTTCGGCATTTGCAAAAGAAAAGCCTTGCCATACCAAAAGCAACGCTAACAAAAGGGACAAAATCTGTCTCTTCGCTCTCATAATTCTCCTTCTCCAATTTGAATTAAATCTTCTTTATCTTCGCCACTTTACCATATCGCCTGCATATTTCAAGATAAAAAAATAAAAAAAGAGAAGTAAAGCGAAAGCATTTATTAAAGAAATATAAATAAAACCATTGTAATTTTCTTAAACTGCTTATCTTTCTCTAGATTCCTTGGCTATTTTTGCGAATTGATTGTAGGATACGCACAAAAATATCGGATTTCATCGTAAGAATTTTTTAAATTATAAAAAGTTTTTATCAAATAATTTTAATGATAAAAATAATTGAAACATTTTACATAATCGATTAGATATAAAGATTGGCATACACTGCTTGGGAAATTTTGTATAAAATAAGCCGAAAAAAGCCTTCCTCTTTATGGATAGTCGTTTTAAATTGTGCTACCATCTGTACAGACCTTTATATAGGTAGAGATAAGGGAGGAAATCCATGCAAAAAGGGCTAAAAGCAATCGCTATTCTGATCATTTTATCGGTGCTGTCTTTTTTCCTTGTTCGTCGAATTAGGAAGCCGAAGGAAGAAGTGGAAGGAAAGGCTCTTCCGACAGTTACCTGCATTTCCATGGAGAAGGGAGATATAGCGGTAAAGGAGGAGCTCCTCGGAGAAATTTCCGCGAAAGCGCAGTTCCGTTTACTCAGTAAAATATCCGGAGAGGTTCTGGAAATTGACAAGGAAAATGGAAGCGAAGTGAAAAAAGGGGAAAGGATTGCCCTTTTGGATAATCAGAAACAGATTGATGCCGCAAAGTACAGTTTAGAGCAGGCAAAAGCACAGGCAGAGGTCACACGTGACAGTCGGGACAGACTGGCAACACTTAAGGAATCGGGAGATATTTCCGTTCAGGATTTTGAAGCGGCGGATGCACAGGCAAAGGCTGCGGAAGCACAGCTTAAGGCGGCAAAGCTGAATTACGATACTCAAGTGGAGTTTTCTAAAATTACTGCTCCGTCGGACGGTATTTTACAAAACAGTATTCTGGTAAAGGGCGCCTTTATTCCGCAAGGGACACAGCTCGCCACTTTGATGGGAGCCGGGGCGCAGCAAGTTCTCTTTTCTGCGACGGAAGAGCTTGTGAAAAATCTCTCCGTCGGACAGAACATTATGCTCGAAAAAGGAAAGGAAAGCTATCCCGGAACCATCACGGAGATTTCTTCGGTACTGCTTCCGGAGACCGGCCTCTTTCCGGTGAAAGCGGAGGTGGAAAATACTGATTTTCCGGAGGGCTCAAAAGCGAAGATTAGTCTTACGAAGGACAGTAGAACTAGCGTGAATACTTTGCCGCTGAATGTGCTTTACTATGAAAATGGGGAAGCCTTTGTTTATGTTTTTGAAGGGACAGACGGAAACGAAGGCCTGCTCCGAAAAAAGAAGGTGGAACTTGGCCTAAGCGGTGAGGAGAGCGCAGAGATTCTTTCCGGACTAAGCGAAGAGGACAAGGTAGTTTCTTCCTGGAACAACGAGATGTTTGACGGGGCTAAGGTCAGACTGCAGGATAAAAAGGACGAGTCTGTAAAGGATTCTGCAAAAGAGAAGTCCGCTCCGGAGGAATCCGCAAAGGAAGAAAAGGGGTAGAAGCAGATGATTGCTATCACAAAATTGATTTTGCGCCGCCCGGTATCCACTTTTTTGGCGGTGCTGTCCCTCTTGTTTTTCGGTTTTATCGCCTTTACGACCATGAAAATGGAACTGCTCCCCGACATGAACTTTCCTTATATGATTGTGTCAACCGTTTATCCCGGGGCATCTCCCGAGGATATCGATGAACTGGTTTCAAAGCCCATAGAGGAAGAGGTTTCCCTCCTGTCCGATGTGGAGGAGGTGCAGTCCCGTTCTCTGGAAAATGTCTCCATGGTCATTATTCGTTAT
>CAUSIX010000030.1:0-9807 GCA_963531555.1 uncultured Oribacterium sp. | reverse complement strand
GACATTACCGTCGAATACCAGAACAACATTTTCCGAATACTCATCCATCGCATAGAGAATACTGTCCCGTAAATTCACTCTTGCATCCGTCCCCTCTTTTTCTATGGGTTGCTGCGAACCGGTTACGACAATCGGTTTTCTGGAATGTTGAATCATATAGCTGAGCGCTGCAGAACTGTAGGCCATGGTATCCGTGCCGTGAAGCACTACAAAACCGTCATAGCGGTCATAGTTTTCTTTTATCGCCTGCGCCAAAGCCGTCCAAATCCTTGGGTTCATATTCGTCGAGTCGATATTACAAAGCTGGAAAACTTCTATCTCACAGAGGTCTTTTACCTCCGGTACATAATTCACAATTTCCTCGGCGGCAAGTCCGGGGCTTAATCCGTCTCCCGTTTCTTTGGAGGCAATGGTTCCCCCTGTTCCGATTAGTAATATTTTCTTCATGTTTTCTCTTCTGCTCCTTCTACTATCTATAGCTTTTACTTCATTTATTTTTCATCGAACGGTAAAGAATGATAAAGCCGAAAACGCCCCATGAAAAAGGAGAGACTCTCCATAAAAATGGGGTTTTTTCTAATGCTCAGGTGAAACCCATACTATCACTTTTTCTTTCGCTTGAAAACAAAGCTTTTTTCTTGAAAAATACTTTTCTCCCTGAAAATCAGGTTTCTTCACCTCTTATTCTTTTTACATTTCCCTCCGATAATGCTTATACTTTCCGTAAATCGGAACGATATATAAGAGAATGATAGGCAAAGATGTTTTTTCTTATGTCTTATAAAAAGCCGATTTTTAGAAAAGGAACTTATAGAAAAGTAACGGAAAAATCTTCCCGAAGCAGCGGGTAATTCATAAGGAGCGGAAAATGAGAGTTACAGCGAGAACCTATTATCAGGATTATGCAAAATCCGTAAATGATCTCCATGCAAAATTGAATAAATCCATGGAACAGGTAGGGAATGGGAGAAAATTCAATGAGGCCAAGGAAGACCCCATTGCTTACTACGCAGGAAAGCGAATGGAAAACCAGCACACGGATGCCGAAGCGAAAAAAAGTATCATTGATGATGTAAAAAACCGCCTCTACCAACAGGAAAAGGGTGCACTGAGCATACAGGAAGATATGCGTGCCGTAAACACCCGTGTAATTGCCTTAAAGAATGACACGATGAACGCTGTACCGGGAACCGTAGGAACCTATGAGTCCGAGTTTGTGCAACGATTAAACTCCATGGTCAACACTTTGAATTCCCAATACGACAACTTCTATGTTTACGGAGGAAATGACATGACCACCGTACCGTTTTCTTTACAAACGGATTTGGACGGTGCTCCTCCAAGCATTACTTTAACCTATACGCATAAGTTTCCGGGAGATGAGAAAGCAACGGAATTATATATGAAGTACAGCTTTGACGGCACCAATTACAAAAATGAAGTTTCCGGAAAAGACAGTAACGGAACTGCCCTGAATGAAGCGGACAGTATGAAGCTTATGCTTTCCGCAATGCGAGAACAGGGAAAAATGAGTACCGGTTACGGTTCTCTTCGAGACCGCAGTACACTTCTCGACACCTATACGGGGGGGCTGAATATGATTACCGGTCTCTCTTCCGACAGCTTAAAAGGGCTTAGTGACACGGACGCCATAGATAAGATAAAGGGAGCGAGTAACGGTGCGGCAATGAATCCTCAGGAAAATTCCCTAATGAATTCTCCCGTGGCATTGCTCTCGAAGGCAATTCTTACTTCTCATCAGTATATTGATGCCTTAAAAACCAATACCAATGTATCTACCGCAAAAGCGCGTTTTCATAAAGACATGTCCGAGTTTATCAACCAAAACGATGACTCGGAAGCCAGGGTCAGCGACACCTACCGTGTTCTGGGTATCAAGTATGCCGCTTTAGAGCAAACACAAAAAACGCTGGACATCACTATGGATACTCTGCAGGCTGAGTACAGCTCTAAGCTGGCCATCGACCCCTATGATGCTGTTGTAAAGATGTATTCCTACCAATACAGCTATAACGCAGCCATGAAGGTCGGCGCAAACATCATGCAATCTTCTTTGTTTGATTTTGTAGGTAGATAAAAACGGTCATCTCTCAAATAACCTGACCAAATTGTAATTACTCATACCTTTTAAGAGGGAGGCGAGTATGGGACAAGTCTTAAAGATAAGTACTACGGACTTCAAAGCCATCCACCTCTCCATGGGAGGAAGGCTAGTCCCCTCTGATTTACTTGACGAAGCACGAGGGAGAGCGCTTCGTATTACGGAAATGGAAGCTCAACTGGCGGGAAAATACGATGGAAGATTCCAGCGTGAGGTAGATCTCAATTACCAAAGAGCCAGCCATGTGCGTTACAAGGCTGTCATGAGAAATACCGGCGGAAAAGGGATTAAACCTTTGACTTCAGCCCTTACAAAGTCAAAAGTCTCTACCCCGAATCTCTATACCGCAAGCAATACACAACGCGCCGCAGCAGAGAGCTTGGAAGCTTTTGCCTCAGGGCAGGCTTTAACACAGGAAAAAAATGCCGGCTATCTACAGGACCGGGGAGCCTTTGAGATGAGGGTGCAACAGGGAGATCTTACCTATCTTCCCGCGATGGATATGACCATCATCACCCAGATGCCGGAAGTGAAGTTTGAGTACACTGGAGATTTTATTTACTTTCCAAGGAACCCGGAATCGGGGGAAAACGTGGATATTGTAAGCTAGTGTGGGTTTTTTCATTATTATTCTATGGAGGAAAATATGCAATTACATACCAAGGACTATGGTGATATCGATTACGAAGAAAAGGACTTGTTCCACTTTCCTGACGGGCTTTTCGGCTTTAGTCAAGTGCAGCACTTCCTTCCGCTTTGTTTAAACGAAGAAGAAGACTCTACCATTCTTCTTTTGCATGGAGTGGAGGATACGAATGTTGCCTTTGTAATCATTAACCCCTTCGCTTTAGACCCGGATTATGCTCCCACTCTTACAGAGGAAGAGCTGAGCTACTTAGGTGTAAAAAATTCCGAAGACCTAAGCTACTATGTGACTTGTGTCTTGAAAGAAGATTACTTAAGTAATACCGTGAATTTAAAGTGTCCTTTGGTGATTAATCCGGAGAATCATAAAGGAATGCAAGTCATACTGGAATCCAGTGGCTACGACTATAAACATACTCTTGGCGAATTTTCTTCTCTTAAAGCGAAAAAAACTGCCGTGTAGAAGAGTATGGTTCCACAGGGATGTGGAAGAAAGAGGTGAAGGAAAACCATGTTGATCCTAAGAAGAAAAAAGAATGAAAGCATCTTAATCGGAGACAATATCCGCCTTACAGTGATTGAAACCGCTGCAGACGGGGTTCGTATCGCGATTGATGCTCCAAAGCATATTTCCATACTACGAGAAGAACTCTCCCACGCGGAGGAAGAAAATCGTTCTGCTGTAGCAAAGGATCATAACGCAATCTTTAGCTTGCAAAGCGGCCTTCTACAGAGTCTTTCCGTAGGAAGAACAGAATAATAAAAAAATCCCCCGCAAAAGGGGATTTTTTTATTATTCCTAACGCGAAACTCGCATCTCGCGTACAGTAAGATTGTTTATTCTTTGTCTTCTTTCTCTTCTTTCTCTACCGCCTCTTTCTCTACCGCCTCTTTCTCTTCCTTCTTTATCGCAGCTTCTGTATTCTTAGCTAATTCCTCCTGCTCCATTTTCCTTTCCTGCTTTTCTTTCTTTCTCTTATTCAGCTTTTTATTCAAAAGTACAATTCCCAATATAAAAAGAATAACGAGAAGAATCTGCGGAATAAACACTAGGCAAAAGAGAGCAATAGAAGCAAAAAAACCTCTAATCCCGACCATATTCCGGAAAAACCCGTCTCTTACCTGATCGAAGAAACTGTACGAGCCCCTGTCATGCATCTTTCCGTCTATCGATTCTTGGAGGTCCAGATAAATCGTACTGAAATTCACCCTGTTATCATAGTCCAGAACTTCCGAATGATAAGAATCCAGCTGGTAACGAATCTCCGTAAGTCTGTTTTCCAGCGCAATGAGCTGATCTACCGTCTCCGCTTTTTCCATAAGAGCAAGGACTCTCTCCTGTTCCGTCTCCAGCGCCTTAATATGATTTTTGGCATCCCGATACTGAAGACGAACGTCCTCCAGATTCTCCGACTTGGAAATGACTCGCCCTTCTCCGTTTAAAAAACCTAAAAAACTGTCAACTTTCTCTTTCGGAATGCGAATGGTAAAGTTCATCGTCTTTAGATCATTCCAATCGCTTACTGCGGAATAATCTTCCGACTCAATATAGCCGCCCTCGGTTTTCACTCTTTCCTTCAGCTCTTTCTCGGCACTGTCCAGGTTTTTGCATTCCAAAGACATATTAACGGTCCGAATCTTCTTTTCAGAAAGGTCGGCAGGATTCACATCGGCTTCCTCTCCCTCTACAGCATTATTGGGAACCGCATTTTCCGCATCAGCTCCTTTCGCATAATCGGAAGAATCTTCCGCTACATCCTCTTCTTTCCGGGCATACCGATCCTCCGTCTCTTCCTTTCCTGCAAGCTGACCGGCTATTTCTTTTCCCTGCTTGTCCGAAGATTCCAAAGCGGGATAAGCACTGTACGCTTTTCCCTTTACTCCCGCTCCCGCACAGGAAGATAAAACGAAGGTAGCCAGTAAAACTGCTACAGCAACGTTTTGCGTGTTTTTGCATCGAATCCTTCTTTTCATTATTTTCCTCCCTAGAATAGTCCACGAACGATGATTCTACTCTATATGACAAGAAGAAACAAAGGGGGGTTACTGTTTAAAAAAAATCTTATCCTTTAATTCCGGACTGTGCCACTCCTTCGATAAACTGCTTCTGGAAAATGAAGAAGACGAGAATCACGGGAATAACCGCCATAACCGCCCCTGCCATCTGCATGGGATACTGTGTCGTATACTGCCCCTGCAGTGTGGAAAGAGCCGGTCCTAAAATCATATTTTTAGGAGAAGTGTTTACGATAAGAGGCCACATAAAATCGTTCCAGGCAAACTTAAAGGTGAAAATGCTTAAGGTCACGAGTCCCGGTTTTACCAGCGGCAACATGATTTCTCCGAAAATCTGGTATCGATTACAGCCGTCAATAATAGCCGCCTCCTCGAGCTCATCCGGTAAAGAAAGAAAGAACTGGCGCATCAAAAAGGTGCCGAAGGCGCTGAAAAGATTCGGGATAAAAAGTGCCGGAATCGTATCCAAAAGCCCCATCTTCTGGATAATCAGGTACTGCGGAATCAGGAAAATCTGTCCCGGAACCATGAGCACGGAAAGAAGCAGAATAAAAATGACATTTCTGAAGGGAAATTTTATTCTGGCAAAGGAATATCCCGCCATAGAGCAAAAGAGAAGCTGGGCAAGGACTGTCACCACGGTAGAAAAAATCGTATTCAGATAAATCCGCACAAAGGGAAGCGAACTTACAATCTGCGTATAGGCTTCCGTAATGAATTTCTTCGGGAAAATGGTTGGTGGAATTGCCATTGCTTCTCCGCTTGTCTTAAAAGAAGTCAAAACCATCCAAAGAAAGGGGAAGATGGTAACACCAAGTCCGGCAATAAGGATGAGATGCACAAAGAGTTTTTTCCAAGATAATTTCTGCTTCATACTTCTTCCTCCTTTCTAATAATTTACCCATTTTTTCTGCACGGAAAACTGCACAAGTGTCACCAGCATAATGGCCGCAAAAATCAAAATGGAAATAGCCGCGGCGTATCCCTTATAGCCGTAATCAAAAGCCTGTCTATAGAAAAGCATGACTACCGTCTGCGTTGATTCATAGGCGGGATTCGATTTCAAAACCATCATATAGACCACATCAAAGACTTGAAAACCGCTGATAATGGAGGTAATCATGACAAAGAAAATGGTCGGGGTGAGGAGTGGCACGGTAATCTTAAAAAACTGTGTCAGCGGTCCCGCTCCGTCAATCTCAGCCGCCTCATAATAGCTTTTGTTAATGCCCTGCATTCCGGCAAGGAGAATAATCATATTGTAGCCTACGCTCATCCAAAGACCGACCAGCATCACCACAAAGATAGCCGTCTTCGGATTCGTAAGCCAACCGATACGCGGGCCGCCAAAAGAAGTAATCAGCGCATTTAAGATCCCCATTTTCTCATTAAAGACCCATTTCCACACCATGGCAACCGCTGCCGCCATGGTCACGGAAGGAAGGAAATAGAGGGTACGATAAAGAGACTTACCCTTGATTTTGGAATTCAGTAAAGCTGCAGTCACAAGAGAAAGAAACAAGCCCACCGGTACAGTTACTACGACATACTTCAGCGTATTTCCGAAGGTTTGAAAAACTTCCTTATCGGAAAAAAGCCGTCTGTAATTCTCGAGTCCGATAAAATGGGTCACATTGAACTTATTTACATCATTAAAGCTGAACCAAAAGTTCTGGATAAAGGGCCAGATGTAAAAAACCAAAAGGCCGAGTGTAACCGGCATAATAAAAACATAGCCTGCAATCCAGTCCTTCACCTTCCAGGACAGCCCTGTCTTTTTCTCTTCTGTCTTCATACTTACTCCTTCTATCTTAAGGCTGAAAGTCTTGCCGCATTCTTCAAGAGCTTCAGTATAAGAAGAAACTATCCCGGAAGCCTAAATTCTCCCGGGACAGCCTGATTCTTAACAAGTATCGTGCGTTACGCGATATCCCGTTTATCTTATTGATTCTTTGCAAGGAAAGCGTCCGCTTCCACCTTCAATGCCTTACAAGCATCAGCAAGGCTCTCTTCTCCGCTGTACGCCTTCTGTAAAGCCTTGGACTCCATATCATAAAGCTCAGATGCATTCTTACATACCGGAAGCGGATAAGCCTTATCGGTGTGTGCAGTATAAACGGAAAGATCATACTTATCACTGGACTTGGCAAATAGCTCCTGAGATTCATTTCTTGCAGAAATAACTACTCCTGCATTGCCCTGAATATCCATTGCTTCCTTGCTGCTAAGCCAAATAGCAAAGTCAATAGCCGCATCCTTGTGCTTGCTTCCCTCATAAACCGCATAGCCTAAACCGTTAATACAGTTTGTTTCAATGCCGTTAAAGCTCGGAAGTTCAACACAATCAATCTTATCTTTAATAGCATCGTTTCCGGCATACTCCGGAACCATATAGGACCCTGCAAAATTCATGGCCAGCTGTCCGCCCTCAAACATAGCATCGGAAGAGGTCTCGGAAAGCGCTGCGGAAGAGGGGGAAAGTCCCTTGTCAATCATATCAATCCAACACTGAATACCGCCCTGTGTCTTCGGATCGTCATAGCCGGAAGTCTTCTTGTCTTCGCTGAGAATCCATCCGCCGTTGGCAAAGACAGTCTGATAATACCAGGTCTGGAAATCTACCGGGCAAGCAAAGGGATATACTCCGTCAGGAAGTCCCGCTTTCTTGAGTTCCTCCGCCTTTGCTACCAAGTCCTCATACGTCATATCGTTTGTCGGATAGCTTACACCTGCCTTATCAAAAATTTCCTTATTATACCAAAGTGCATTGGTGTCGAAATCCTTCGGAACGGCATAGTTCTTTCCGTTTCTTACATAGTTGTTTACCAAAGACTCCGGGAAATTATCCTTAATATCGGACTTGGCAATCGCATCGGTAAGATCGGCAAGGATACCGCCGTCTACATAGCTGTCAGCATGTAATACATTTAACCAAAAGACATCCGGTGCCTTTCCGCCTGTTGCCGCCGCTTCCAGCTTGGTCCAATACTCTCCGCCCTTATAAGGCGTTAACTGCACTTCCACCGTAACATCCGGATGCTCCTTTTCGTAGGCTTCTACTAAAGCTTCCGTCATCGGTCTCTGCTTCTCATCCCAGATAGCAAGAGAAAGAGCTGTCTTTCCTTCCGCCTTCTTATCCTCGGATCCCTTCTCCTCGCCTGCAGCCTTTGTCTCTCCGGCAGCATCTCCGGATGCCGCCTTTTTTCCGCAGGATGAGAGCATAGCGGCTCCCATGGTGAAAACAGTAGCCAAAGCCAAAAGTTTCTGTGTTCTTTTTTTCATAATCTTCTCCTTTTCTATCTACCAGCCTTTAGGGAGAAGTTTTCCTCCCTTGGCATAGTGAACTTTTCTATCCTGCTCCCCCTTACTCTTTAGAAAAAATCCGGTAAGTCCCCTCTTTCAGATTCACTTCTACAGAATAGCCATTTGCAAAATGGGAGCTTTGCCTGTAGCCCTTCTCATCCAGAATTTCATGACGGACAAGCTCCGCTTCCCCAACCTTCTCATAAAAATCACTGACTGTCCGGACTCTTTCCAAGTGCGTCTTCCATGGCATTTCCTCTTCCACGGTAAAGGCACCGTCAATTCCCATATAGGCCGGATCCCGGACAAGATACGCTGCCCCGCCGTTTAAGAGCGCGTAGAGCATGTAGTCTTCTTCCGGAAGCTTTTCCATCATCCAGGGAATAATGAGACAGTCGTGATAGACCAGATTAAACATCGGAATCGGAATCCCGTACTTCGGACTTCCCGGCTCTCTCATCATAAAATCATAGGGTGCGTAATGGCAAAAAACAAGCCAAGGTACCGCCCAGTCGTTCACCTCTTCGGAGCTTGGTAAAATATTCTTACTTAAGAGATAACGGAAACAGGCATTTCTGTACGCATAGGAATCTCTCCGACTCATTTTATGACGAGGATTTGCACATTCATCCCCTTCATTACAGGTAAAGACATCGAGGTACGCTCCGTCTAAATGTACCCCTTCCGCCAAAAGCCTCTCAAAATTCCGCCTCACATAGAAAGGCGCCTGACTGGTACAAAGATAGGCCTGCGGTCCACCCGCCCAGCGTGCATGGGTAAAAATACTGCCGTCTGCACTTTGACAGGCAAAGTCATCATCATAGCTTTCCGCTCTTTTATAAAAATCTCTATACTGGTCATGGATGCCGAAGATATAGCCGAGCTCCTCCATCGTCTTCGAAAGCTCTCGCATCCCTTCCCATCCGCCGGCCTCTGCACAGGCAGGTCCTACATCCGGATGCTTATTGTCATAGCCTGCATCGCCCCATCCGTCAAGGTGGAGATAGAGTTTCTTAACTCCGTCCGCCTTGAAGGCCTTCATCTCTTCCGTTCTTTTCTTAAACGGAACCACACGATTGTTCTTATCCGGAGCAGCCTTATCAAAAAATTCCGAATCCGGCTGCACACAGGTCTTGATTCCCTTATGGACAAAGGCAGCACCGATAAGCTTTTTCACGGAGGGAGTCGAAACTTCCTTTTCCTTCAAGGTCTTCAGCTTTCCTTCCTCTCTCGCAAGAGCTCTATACTGCTTTAAAAGAGAATTGTAGTCACAGTCCGAAGAGAAAAGATAACGCATAATCCGACGGTATGCCATCTGTCCGAGACTCGGCTCTATGCGGAATTGCACGGTGGATTCATTCGTCCCGGCCTCATGCACTGCTTCATAACCCATGTTCCACGGAGTAAGACTTTCCGCGAGATACCCCTCTCCGTCCTTTACCTGTCCGAAGATAGGAAGATAGGCACTTGCCGTTCCGAAACGACCGTTAAAGCCATCCTGCTTAAAGTTTGTGTCCCAAGTATTCGGAATCAAAATTCCCTGCTCCTTGGGAAGAATCGTGTACCAGTCTTTACTTTCCTTTTTAAAGGAAAAGGGTCCCGGGAAAAAGACTTGCTCTACACAGTTCAGAGGAGCCTCTATTAAAGGAATCCACTCAAAATAGACTTGCTTTGTGCTGTATTCTACCCAGACGAAGGTCTCAAAAGAAAACTCGTTTTTC
>CAUSIX010000029.1:0-9817 GCA_963531555.1 uncultured Oribacterium sp. | reverse complement strand
ATTGATTTTCCCGTTATTTTCTTTGAGACTTTTCAAGGTCGCTAAGGTCATGGAAGTATCATCCGACCAGGTTCCTGCCGGCTGATGATGACAGCCATAGCCTGTGAGGTCCGTGCAAAGGAAGCTGCCTCGCTCCTGAAATTCATAGGGGACACCAAGAGCATCGCCGATGGCAAAGCCAAAAATGGCGTCATAGAGTTTTTTGTTATAAGGGTATATGAGGTTTTGAAGCTGATTCAATATATCTTCACTCATGATATTCAGTTTGTATTTTGACAAATCCTCGCTTGCTTTATACAAATAAAGCGCTCGTATTGCCATGCATGTTTCATAATGTCTATATGCCCCTTCCCAATGATAATCATATTTTTTTAAGGCATAGAATTTATTTTCGTCTACTATTTTTTTCGCAATACAATTTACTAAACTTAAATAGCCCTTATACTCCTCACTCTCTTTCTTTGGATGAAAATTAATGTATTTTGACTGATCTTCCTTTTCAGTAAATATCATGTCAAAATGGTCTGATTCATCTCCTATATCACTATACTTATCCAAAAGTGAGCTAAGGTACTCTGTTTCTTCATCGGTCAAATAGTGAGTATCTTCAATAACTTCACCGTCTAGCCAATAGTAATGAAATATATCCACATCATCCTGATTAACCCACCACTCGGCATCCGGATATTTTTTAATAAATGCTCTGATGATATCTATGTTTGAATACCATCTCGTGCAAAAGCCAATATCCACTCTGCCATCTTCTAAAGCAAAGATAGTACATTCGTAACCATAGTATAAATCATATTCAATTTTAGTACTTGGCTCCATCCCCAAGGCCTTCCTAAAATCGATCGGTTTAAAATACTTATCCGAATCAGAAGTGATCAGGGCTTCCGCAGTGGCTTTACTGCATCTTATTCTGTTATCCTCATAATTTGCCATATAATCACCTGAATCTTTCCTTTAGCTATTTATCTTCCAATGTCCGGTCTTGTTATTTCCAACTCTTTCTATAATTCCTTTTTCCTTAAGTGCTTTTATATGTTCTGCTACTGTCTTTTTACTTATTCCCAGATTCCCAGCTATCATTACATAACTGTAGCCAGTATTCTTTTTCAGTTCATTTAATATTCTTCCTTCAGCATTAGTCACCTCATCGGTCACCCTATCGGTCACCTCACCGGTCTCCTTACCCGGACTACGAACAACTCTATCTTCAGGAGAAATAAATTTGACCATAATATCGCTTGGATTTACAATAAACTCCGGCATTGGCAAACCATCTTCTCTACACGCTTCGCATATTTTTTCAATGCCTCTACCCCAGCTCTCAATAAAACCTGCCAAATAAAATACATTTGCAATATTAGGATTAAAAGGTCTCGAAGCATGTTTTACCAACAAATTCTCCGCTGTCCAGTTATCCGGCAACTGACCACAATTGGCTATATACATCTTATCTTCATATACGCTAATCTGAATCGGAACACCATAGTTATACTGTGAATGGCATAATGCATTCAGTAAAGTTTCTCTAAGTGCAGCTTCTGGCACAAAATATCTCTCTTGTCTTTGAACACCAACATAAGAAATTTTTGCACGCATATATTTCAAATAAACCAATTCAACAATTTTATCTACAAGTTCAATTAATGATCCATGCACTTCATCTTGATACATAAGATCTGCATCAGTCTCAAAATATCCTATCTTTACATATGCACCAAGTTGCCACTTTTCCGGGTCCCTAGCAAACAACATCATAGCAGCATTAGTGAGATACCCACCTGACATAAGATGTAATTTTTCCAATAGAACTTCCTTAGGTTCTTCTAATAACGAAGACTCAATTCTTCCCTTCTTCGCTGCCAGTTCTTTGAACCTGCTAATAATAGACTCTTCTACATCTGCCATGGTAAAGGCAGGAATAGGCATGTTGTCCCATGTAACTCCACGTTTACCATTGAGAAAACTCTCCAGTGCAGGTCCTGTTAACACCTGCTTTGTACTACCGCTACGATAATGATATACACCTTTATATGAAATACTTGTAGAATACTCAGGAATATTTATCTCAATATAGTCCTTTCCATCTTTTGATAAAAGATTTACATCCACCACAATACCAAGTGATTGTGTGATTTTGTTAGGAATATCTTCCAACAACTTCTTTGAATCGGATACTCCGACCACATCACCATTATCATTCATTCCGATGTATATTGTTCCACCTTGAGCGTTTGCAAACCCACATATCCATTTCAAATACTCATCACGCCAAGACTCTTTCCATTCAACATTCTGACTTTCCGCCACTTTGAAAGCATCTCCTTCCATCTTTAGTGTATACTATACAAATATACATTTTTTGTAGGTGCTAGAATCTCTGTTACTCAAACTCTAATACTCAATAATCAACACCCTCGTATTAAGCTTCAACACCATATTCCTTTAGCATATTTGTTAACCATTCCACATCATATTCGGGCGATTCATTTTGGCTAGTTTCTATGACATTTGCATTCGGACAATTATTGCATAACGGATTGCTAACTCTGTTATAACTACCATGTCCTTCATTATTTCGTATTTCTTTTATAATCTGACCATTTTTAATTTCAAAATGCAATGAGGTTTCATCTGAATATCCTGTTTCTGGAATAAATCTTTCTGCAAAGGCAAAATATTTAATACAATGTGATTGAACATATCTATCATAATAGTCTTTACGAATAAAAACTGTTCTAGCAATGGAGTCACTATAGTATGAATTTCTATTATTGTTACATAATATAACCTTTTCTTTAGCTTGTGTTTCCCAAGACAAATCAGAAACATTCAGTTCTAAATCAAAAAAATTTATAATTTCTGATGGTGGCAAAACAAGTGATGTTTCTTCAAAAATATCAGATTGACTAGCTATATTCTTAACACTTTTGCATAACCACGGCTTTTCATCATTTTCTGGATATGCCTTAAGCTCCCCTAAATATTCCTCTAATTCAATAGTAAGATACCTAGCATCACCATCATCACCTATTGTCTCTTTATCAGAAGAACAGCACCATATATCGTATGTATCTCTCCATTTTGTATCGTGTTTTTCCTCTTCGTGTAATGATATTCTTCCTGCAATCAGCACCCACTCTTGTTTCTTTACTTTGACCGTTTCCATGAGATGCAAAATATTTCTTCTCGTCAATTCAACATCTTTCACCCAGCTTATATCTCTAGGTATCGGTTGCTCTAGGGCATTGATTATATAATCTCCAAGTCTTTCTATATAATCTTGGAATGTTGGAATTGGTGCTGTAATTATAACATCTTCACCATATTCTAATGGATCATATACTTCATACCCTATACTATTCTGATAATTATTATATGTTGCAAATTGATTAGTGTAATGATTACACATCAAACTGCCATAATATAAACCGGTTGCAATATCCACACACTTCATATAAACAGAATGAATAAAATCTTTTTCTCGCATATTCATTGATTTGCTATCAGCCAAAGTTTCATAATATTCAAAGACATATCTAAGAACTTGCTCAAAACACTGCAAAAAAGAATTTATATCAACTATTTCAATCTTAGCTATAGACTCTATTTCCGGCATGATTCTCTTTTCAAATGCTATCAAACCACTGCATTCGCCACCACTAACACAAGCATATTTCTTGCTCAGATAATCATTTATTTCTTTTATTTCAAACTTCTTGTTTGCAAGAAATCTCGTATGCATATCAATGTGGTCTTTTCCCCAATATCTGAATGGTAGAAAATTTTTATTCATCAAATCTACTAAAAATAATATGTCACTCAAATAATCTGAAACTTGTGCATTTTTATTGTACCGATATAAGTCTTTTCTACTCCATGTTATAAATGCATATGGATTCCCCAGATATGTAGCTATTCTACGAATGCTCTTTGCCGATAGATTCTCCTGTGTACTAATAACTTTATTATAGAACGCTATAATGATTTGCTTATCTTGATGCATCTGGCTTAGTACATAGATAACCGCCTCCTGAATATATAAATCTAAAATTTTATCGTATTCAGCAATGAGTTTATCAATATAACCACTGTTTTTTAATACCACTTCATATAGAAGTTTCATTGCCAAACATCTAACATCTTTATTCGGTGCAGCACAACAGAGCAACGCAAAATAAAAAGCCTCTTCATCTCTCCTGTCCACTCTGTCGTTCAATGTTGTAAAATACAAAACATTCTTAAGTCTATTCTTTATAGTATTTTGAGAATAAGATCAAGCTAATAGATTAGAAAGCTCTATTACCCTCTTTTGTTCCTCACAATAATAATCGAATAAGTAGTTACTGCAATTAAATGGTTTATCTGTAAATCCACCCATTACCATTAGCAATTCACTATGCTTAACGGGTCTAAAGCTTTCTTGAAAGAGTTTAATATGATTACGATTAAAATGGGCCTTAACTAACGTTCTAAAATCAAGTCTCTTTATCAATTCTGTATCCACTAAGAGCTTTTGAATACCTCCGTAATCCGGTGATAAATTGTCAAATATTGCAATAATCAAAGCTTCATTAAGACTGTACAGTGTATCCATTTTATTTTTTATAGTATCAACTTGTTGCTGATAATCTTTTTCACTAATATCTTCAAACAACGATCTGGCAATTAAAAAATCAGTTAATGAATCAATCACAAAATAATACCAATTTTTTCCATCCCTCTCAAAACCATCCACAAAACCCATCTGCATCATAGAGGGCAAATAGTTTTCCCCCGTTTTTATAACTGATAGCAAGCTTTCCTCATCAATTTGTTTCTCACCATTCATATACATCCATTTTGCAACTCTTTTGGTATCCTTCCAAATATCCAGACCTTGGCAAGATATATTATTCTTAAATGTCTTATTTATCGAAATCTTTATATAATGTTCCAAAATATATGTAACAGATGCAACTCCATTTTTCGTTTCATCAATAATTTTCTTTGATGACAAAACATCGCACAACATACTCAACAATAATGCGTTATTTGAGTACAATATATCTTCATATAAATATACATCCGGAACAGACAATTTAAGCATTTCATCAAGAGCAGACTCAAATGAAACTCCAGAAAATTTATATTCGTACTCTGATAATTCTTGATACTGCTGAAGCATCATTTCATCCATTGAATTTGTTCTATACGATATAACAATTCGTATTTTGGGATTATTCTTTAATTTCTTTAAAATATCCAATAAACTTTGCTGTCCGGCCTCAGACATTTCATTTATTGCATCACAAATAAAAACAAATCCTTTGTCACTGGAATTCAAAATTTGTTCAACATCAATTTTACTTGTGTCTTTTTCAAACTTTCCATATATACATAGATGCTCTATATTCTTCTGCTCTAGTTGTTCTTCAAAACATTTCAAAAAATAACTTTTACCAATTCCTCCCTCACCAATAATCATACAAAATCTATGAAGCTTTAAATATCTTTTTAATTCATCTGTACCCAAACCAAACCAGGAACTATTCTTTTCCTTAATTAACGTAATTATTTTCTCTATATTTTTAAAAAATCTTTCCTTATCAGATAGGAGTGAGTCATATGCTGACATTTCACTTTCAAGTTTAATTAATTCATCTGCAATGATTTTATCATCTCGAGTTTTTCTTATTTTAGGAAGTCCTCCCAACAAGTAATCCATGAATTCTGGATTTTCCCATTCCATAATATAGGAATTGGTCATAATTTGTTTCATTCTATCTTTCTGATTCTTGTTCAAATCTTTATAATTCATAGGGACCTCCTTTCTAAATAGTATTAATGTGACTACTCTATCATCTCTACATTCTTCGTTGCTCTGATAGGAGCACATCCTTTCTATCTCTTTGCTTGGTTGAAGATACAATTATGACCCGGCAGTTCACGGTTGTCTTAAAATTCAATTCATAAGTTTTTACCGAATTTAAAGTTGTAATTAATGTTCATCATTTTTGAAATTGCTGTTACTAAGGCAGAATATAGCGAATAAATATGCCACAACTGTGAAAACTAAAACGATGCAAATTGTAGTGAAATCCGGAATGTCAAATGCGATGGCACGCATGGCATCAACTTGATATGTTAAGGGATTAATGCGAGAAATATACTTTAGAATGAATGGCGCATTGTCAAAGGAATAAAATAATGGTGCAGCAAAAAGAATTGGCACCAACAGGGTGTCCATAACAAAGTCTCGCTGCTTATAATTTTTTATCAGTAACGCAACACAAATCAGGATAGAAGCCCAAAACAGCACGCTAATCATTAAAAAAACGATTATCATGCAAAATCTATAAAGCGAAAAAGATCCACCAACAAAAAAGGAAAGAATATATAAAATGGTAGCTTGAATTACAACTCCTACGATTGGAAAGGTTGCAATTCCTAGAATATAAATTGCCGGATGAATGCCGTTAAGAATCTTTAAGCTTAAAAGTCCCCAACGCTTGTCCGTTATCATGCGATAAACGCATTGGTACATTTCTTTAAATAACGACATGGCAAAAATACCGATTAAAGAGTAGGAAAGAAAACTTACCGTCGTTCCATTGAATGATATATCTCCAAAGGTAGCCTGAATACCTACAGAATAAAATAAGAAATATAGAATAGGAGAAATCAAACTACTATAGATAATTTGTTTGTTGGACCAAAGTGCTTTCAACTCATTATTGACCATTATGGGTAAACCCTTTAGCCCAAGATGCCCACGCTTAATATACATTTGAAATTTACGCATTTTCTGTCGCCTCCTCTTGCATCATGATTTCCTTAAGACCCAAGCGTTCACTACCCATACTTGTAATCGATACTTCGGCTAAAAGCTTTCCAATAATGCAGTTCAAGTCTACAGAAGACTCAATGAAACTTACTGTTTGCTCTTCAAGCTTAGCTCCTTGGTCAATCAGTTCCTTTTTGAGCGTGTCACTCATTTCTCCAGAGAAGGAAATTTCGATTTCCCTTGTTAATTGGTGATTCCTTAAAAAATCCTGCATACTACCATAGTAAAACTGCTGACCTTGGTTTAGGAATAGAATTTTGTTGCAATAATCTTCCAACATTCCCAAATCATGCGATGAAACAAGAGCCAGTTTCTTTTCATCAAAACATTTCTCTTTCAAATATTCAAATAGTCCATATGAGTAACGGTAATCCAGACCGGCGGTTGGTTCGTCCAGAATCATTATTTCAGGATTATGAACTAAAGCGCGTGCAACTTGAACTCGTTGTTGTTGTCCGCCGGATAGTGAATCGGGAGAACGGGTATAGAAATCTGCAAGATCCAGTATTTCAGAGATAGAATCTGTTGCCGTCTGTGATTCTTTCTTGGAAAGACCGGTCAATACAGCTCCAAGCATAATGTTATCTCGCACATTTAAATACCAATCAATGGATTGCTTTTGTGGGCTTATGCCTAAATCATGATAAGTAAGCTTGGGTGAACAAGTAATGCTTCCGTGTTGGGGAGTATGAATTCCGGACAATACATTGAGTAAAGTGGTTTTTCCGGCTCCGTTTTTACCAACAACAGCAATAAAATCTCCTTTCTCTGCCTCAAAAGAGATGTCACAAATTCCGTTGTGCGTTCCTTCGTAAAAATAGGATACATCTTTAAGCGTCAGCAATGCCATTGTTAATCCCTCCTATTCCTGTTGAGCAAACTTTCCTTCTTACTTGAATTTCAGTTGACTACAAATTGTAGCCAGCTCATTTCCTTTTTAGAATGACTCAATTTCTCGAATAATTTTACCGGCTCCGCCTGCCATTGCCAGTTTTCTTCCAAGCTCTTGTGCAGATGCAATCATGGTATCCTCTTCCATGATTTTCTTCGCTTTGTTCCGTATGATTTCGGCAGTAAATTCATGCTCCTCAATAATCAAGCCTGCGTGATGCTCAGCTATGCTTTTCGCATTATATTTTCTTTCAAACACCTTTCCCGGTATAACAAGTTGCGGCACTCCGTGCAGAAGGCCGTCCACCATGCTATTTTGCCCTCCGTGATGGATAAATAAAACCGCCTCTTCCAGTAAGGTATGAAAATCCCATCGCGGAGCGATGTGTACATTTACCCAATCCTCTTTTTTGAGATAAGATGAGGCGATATAAATCTCATAATCACTGTGCTCAAAGGCTTCACATATAACTCTTCGCATCTTTTTCGCCGGTATCGTACCATTTCCCATATAGACAAGAATCTTATTTCTAGGATGGTTTGTTCCGCTCTCGTAAATAGCTGCCTGTAACGCTCCGCAGTGCTGTACATTTTTCTTAGAAAATGGCTCCAGTTCCCGAATACTTGGGCAAAATAACTGTTCTGCTAGGTCAAACAGTTGAAGGGCGCTGTCCACCGTAGGCAAAGACATTTCCCTAAGAAAGCGATTCAAATTCTTTGATCGTCTTGTATCATGGGCATACTCATATTGCGTAGGATAACTGACGGTACAATACAACGGTATTGCTTCGATTTGTGCCGCTATCATTGCGGAAATATTAAACTCGGAATAAATGGCATCCGGGTGAAAATCCTGTATTGCTTTTCGAATGGAGGAAACACTCTTCTTAAGATATCGGTAATCCAGATTCCCGGTCATGAAAAGAACCTGGTCAAAACTATCTACCGTTACGCGGGATGTTATGCCTAGCTTTTGCGCAATCGGGAATATCCTTTTTGCAATGGGTGCCGGGAGTCCAAAGGGCATGGGAACAGCAAGGGCATAATTCCGGATGCCTTCAATGCATTTAAAATTAACATCTTCTGCCATGCAAGTTGCTACGTCGTGTCCCGCTCTATGGAATTCCTCAGTAAGAATCCTGCATCTTGAGGAAGGTCCCGAAGTTTCTGCCATGGCTGCCATGGGGATTATAAGAATTTTCATAATTTAAATAGTAGTTCCTATACTACAGCGGTATGGTCATGTACCGCACGGTCAGAATTGACTTTAAAGCCTACGGCAATAAACATTTACTGTCTGCGTGATAGTAGAATATTTTTTTCAGTATACGTTTTCACTATGTCGTATGCGGTACTGCCATTTCCATTTTCATTCATTAATCCTTCGCGCTCTTCAAGTTCTGTATAAGAAGCAAAAATACCCTGAAGCGTATATCTGATAAACGAAATCGGATAATTTTAACCGGGATGTCGGGATAGCAAGCAAAGTATGCCGTTTAACAATATCAATATATGAAGAACAATATGATATAAGTCCGGTATCACGCGTTTTTCACTCATAGGAATGAGCCTTAGCGTGCCTTTAAAGCACGCATTGTACCCTTTCAGTTTTCTTTCGGAGGCACCAAAGATAGTGTAATACCAATGGCAAAAAAACTGAATCATAAACCACAACACAAGGATCGTGAACAAAATCCATTTACCTGTAGGCTGAAAAAAACGATAACTAATCAGTCCTATGCTATACAGGCAAAGCATGGCAAACTCTGCGCTCTGCATTCCCATTCCTTCAACAAGAATTCGTTTCCCGAAGCGCCATGTAATCGTACATCCCAGAAACCATATCCAAAGCAATATTTGCACGAATGGCATTAATATCATATTCATCCAGAAATCTCCATGGAAAGATTTTTACATACACCACATTATTTACTGTACCGAACGCCTTAGCACGCAACTCTCATTGTTTAATTATTTATATTTTTGATTCTACCCCCCCCAAAAAAAATATGATCGCCTTCATACAGCGTGCCCTGCGAGAAGCTGAGACCCGGGAGCAGAAATGAACTTAGTTAATTTAAATACCGCAGA
>CAUSIX010000028.1:0-10010 GCA_963531555.1 uncultured Oribacterium sp. | reverse complement strand
TCGGATCTTCAATCTGATACATGTAGTTGGAACCGCCCGGCTCTTTTCCGCCATTTGCAATGTCGGAATAGTAAATCTGGTACATATCGGGATCCGGTGTTGCATTCCATGCTGCACACCACATCTCAGCCTGTCTTGCCTGTAACTTGTTCCAAAGATCTGCCGTGTTGGAAAGGTCATTAATCGTTAAGGTGATTCCCATTTCGGCAAGGGCCTTCTTTGCCTCGGTTAAAATCATGAAGGAAGGATGGTCACCGTTTCCGCTTCCGCCGATCATAACCTCATACTCCATCTTTGCGCCTGCAGGTGCTGCCGTAATCTTTCCGTTCTCTACGGTGTATCCTGCCGCCTCGAAGAATCCGAGAGCCGCCTTCTTCGCTGCCGCATACTTATCTTCATCGCTCATGCCGGAAGTATAAATCGGGTTGCCCTGTGCATCCTTGGAGAATGCAATTTCATAGCCGTCATCGGTAGGCTGCGGAGCTGCCCAGGAAGTGTTGGAAATCGGGTAGTTGATGACACTTGCTCTGTCTCCGTAATAGGTGCTGATGGCAAGGTCACGATATGCTGCAAAAATCGTTGCAAATGCACGACGAAGATTCTTCGAAGCATCACTTCCCGGTTCCTTGTTAACAGAAACATTGTGGGTATTGATTCCGATATAGCCGTATCCTAAAGCGTCAACCGCTACAGTATGAATCTTATCACCGGAAAGCTCTCCGTTACTGTTTGCCTTCTTGATGGCGTCTGCCACTTCCGTCGTGAAGGAAGGAGTAGCAATATCTACGGTTCCCGCCAGAATGGAGTTCAATCTGTCGGCTTCCATTACATAATTCACTCTTAAATTCTTTACCTTCGGTACGCCGTCAAAATAATTCTCATTTGCCGTAAAGGAAATAACACCGTTCTCATACTTGTCAAAAACATAGTAACCTGCACCGAGCGGCTTGGAGGTCTTTTCTCTTATAGAGGAAAGATCACCCTTCGGGAAACCGAACTGATTCTTATCATAGTCGAACTTTGCCTTATCACCATAGTAATGAAGCGGTGCTACATTGATAGCCAGCTGATAAATCATCTGTGCATCCACTTTCGTCGCGATAACACGGAGCGTGTTCTCGCCGGTCTTCTGAATACCGCTGATGTTCGGTGCGGACTCTCCCGTCTCTACGCCGACAGCAAACTCCTTATAGCTCGGCATAAGATCGGCAAACTGCGTTCCGGCACTCTCTGCCGCACTCATCTTGGATACACTTCCGTCATACTTTGCAAGCATAGCATTGAAGAAGTCCATAGCCGTAGCATCGTCCTTCAAGCCTTCATAGCCGTAATTTGCCGCACAAGCCGCAATGGAATCCCCTTCCTTGTTGGAGCCGTTCGATACGCAAAGGTCTACGATTTCCTTTACAAAAGCGTCTACAGCAGTCTTATAGTCTGTCCAGAAGGTCTTCTGCTGCTCTTCCGTCCACTTGGAGAAGTCTTTGTTCTCTTCTCCGGCAGCCAGAATCAGGTTAAAGAGTGTGTCCACACCGCTTCTATACTCCTTCATGCCCTGAATGGGAAGGGAGAAGAAGGAAGCATTTCCGTCATAGGTGGGGTCAGCGAATACATACATGGAGAAAATAACATCATCTACGGTAAGAGGCTCTCCATCAGAGAACTTTAAGCCGTCCTTCATCGTAAAATCGTAGTATACGGTTCCGTCACTGTTCTCGGTTACCACGAGGTCTGAAATGCCGTTATAGGTATATTCTTTCCCGTTATACTCTCTCTTCTCTCCTTCAATTCCCTTGTATACCATAGCTCCGCTTCTGTCCATAGGGATGAGAGGAACACTGACAAGGTCGGAAATAGTCTGATCGGGAACGGTATCCGCAAAAAATGGAGAGAACTTTGCATTGAACTCATCCGTTGCAAACACCATGGCACCGGAAGCATCGGCTTTCGCATCTCCGGAGCTTTCTTGATCTACCTTCTTTTCCGCTGTGCCTTTGGAACAGCCGGCAAGAAGTGAGGTGGCCATCACTGCCGCAAGCAGGGAAGCAATGGCTTTTTTTCTCATTTTCATAGTACAATCTCCCTTCTGTAAACGAGCTGTCATGCGTTCACGACACTCGCTGTAAATAAAATATCTGGTTCATTATAAAGTAAAAAAAGCTATTTCACAACGTCCAATTACAAATTACACGACGAAGTCTTATCCAAAAAAAACGGGAAAACACATTAAAGCTCAGTTGAATGAAAAGAATGCAAAACTCCAAACCGTAGTTTTTTTCCTCTTTTGCAAACAGCAGATAGAGAATTTCTATAAATAAAAATCCGACTCCGAGAATACAGGACACCGCCGCCCTTCCCTGCAGGTTTTGAAAAAATTTCCTGAAGGTTCGCCCGTCTATAGCCCCTTCCACGAAGGAGCCGTCCTCTCTCCGGACTTTTCCTCCTCGGGAAAGATAGAGAAAGCAAAAGAAACTCACCGCAGTAAGAACAACCGCCACTACTTCCATAGCGTAGGGAATCATAAGATAGGCCGTTCGGGAGAGCGCCGCCTTGGAAAAGAATCCGGGAAGAAGCATGAGGGGGAAGAGAGGAAGAAAATAAAGAAACAATCGAATATTTTCCTTTTTTCGGATTTCCGGGCTTCTTCGATCCCGGTAAATCTTCTTTCGTTCCTCTATAGCTTCTTTGGAAAGGACGCCTCCGCGATCATAGGGGGATTGAAACATCCCCATTATTCTATCCCCGTAAGATCATAGTCGGAAAGATACTTTGCCGCTGTTTCACAGATTCCTCTTAAGCAGCTTTCCTCGAAAGGACTCTCCATGCCGGCATTCTTTAAGAGCTCTGTAAATACCACGGATCCGCCCTGTCTGGTATAGTCCATATAGTGCTTCCAGGCATCCTTCCGATCTTTCTGCATCTTATTCCAGAATTCCAGAGCCACCGTCTGTGCAAGGCAATAATCAATATAGTAGAAAGGCATGGAATAGATATGGTGCTGTCTCTGCCATCCTTCTCCTTCACTATAGAAGGGAATCTCTCCGTCGAGCTTAAGCCACGGCTGATAAATCTTGACAAGCTTCTTCCACTCGGCATGTCTCTCCGCCGGACTTAAGTGCGGGTTTTCATAAACAATGTGCTGGAAATGATCCACCATCGTGCCGTACGGGATAAAGGTCAGGGCTCCCGCAAGGTGAGAGTAGTTGTACTTTCTCGCATCCTTTCCGAAAAACTCCTCGGAAAAGGCCTCGGCAAAGAACTCCATGGACATGGAATGTACCTCACAGGCCTCCATACCCGGCCAAATCGTCTCAGCCGGCACTCTGTTCCGGTTGATATAGGCCGCAAAGGCATGCCCCGCTTCGTGGGTAATCACTTCAATATCATGCTGTGTGCCGTTAAAGTTGGCAAAGATAAACGGTGTCTTATAATCCATAATTGAAGTACAGTAACCGCCTCCCTGCTTTCCCTTCGTGGAAAGAAGATCCATCAGTTCATCCTGAATCATATGATTAAAGAATTCGGAAGTTTCCGGAGAAAGCCAGTCATAGAACTTCTTTCCGGCTTCCACAATCTCATCCGGATTTCCTGCAGGCTTCGGATTTCCGGAACGGAACTCGATAGCTGCATCGGCATAGCTTAAGGGATAGCTCTTTCCCAGTCTTTCCGCCTGTTTTTCATAGATTCTCGCCGCAAGGGGAACCAGATACTTCTGCACCGCTTCTCTGAACTTCTCTACATCCTGCTTCTTGTAACAGTTTCTCTTCATTCTGTAGTAGCCAAGCTCCGTAAAGTCCTTGTATCCGAGCTTCTTTCCCATGCCGTCGCGAAGCTTGACAAGTTCATCATAGAGTCTGTCCAGTTCCTGTTGATTGTCCTTATACCACTGTCCTTCCGCCTTCCATGCGGAAAGTCTTCTTGTATCATCTTTATCATTCTTAAAGGGGGTAATCTGAGACAGGGTGTATACCTTTCCCTCAAAAGGAATCTGGGCGCTCGCAAGGAGCTTCTCATAGGCGGTGACCAGTTCATTTTCCTTCTGTAAATCCGGAATAATCTCCGGAGAAAAGGTCTTTAAAGTCATCTCGGCATTCACAAACATGATGCTGCCGTATTTCTTTTCAAAATCCGCCTTAAAGGGAGAAGCAAGCAGAGCCTTAATCCATTCCTGTCTGTACTCCTGAATCTTCGGAGAAGCATTGTTCCAATAGTTCTCTTCCTCATCATAGAACTTGTCTTCGGTATTGATGGAGTGTCGAATAGCGGTTAGCGTGGACATCGTATCGATGTGTCCCTGCAAAGCTTCGCTTCTTAAAAAAACTTCCTCCGCTTCGGAAAAGCTCTTTGCAGCCTTCAATTCTTCTATAAGCGCCTTCACATCTTCCGCTATTTTTTCCACGGAAATCCGCTCATACTGCATCTCTTTGAATTTCATATTCTATCCTCCGTCCTCTTCGATTCAGAAAATTTTTTCCACAAACAATTTGATAATAAAACCTTTTCCCTACGCGGTCAATGCTTTTACGGAAAGGAGGGCCGTGAAAGGGGCTGTAAAAAGGTAGAAAAAGGCCGATAAATCCGGCTAATGCCGGTTTATCGGCCTTTTTGTGGGGGACTTATTTTACAGCCCCTTTCTTCTTATGAGAAATTGCATGATGATTTTACTTCTTGGTGAGATACTTTCGAATATCCAGAGATGCCGCAATAAAGATAACGATACCGATGGCAATGTACTGTGCATTCGCATTCACGCCGAGATACTGCAACGCTGTCTTTAAGAGCTCGAGCACGGCTACACCGATAAAGGCACTGGAAACCTTTCCACGTCCTCCCGTTACGGAGACAC
Organism: uncultured Oribacterium sp.; assembly: GCA_963531555.1. Classification (GTDB taxonomy): domain Bacteria; phylum Bacillota; class Clostridia; order Lachnospirales; family Lachnospiraceae; genus Oribacterium. The sequence goes on along the minus strand of CAUSIX010000028.1, from coordinate 5,167 downwards.
CGCCGAGTGCACATGCAGCAATGGCCTCCATCTCATAACCGAGACCGGTATTTACCGAAGCACCGCCGGCTTTTGCACCGAGCATATACCCTGCCATCCCGTAAAAAGCGGCCGCTTTTGCATAAATCAGTACGAGTGTCATGTTCACCGGTACACCGGCAACTTCTGCAGCCTGAGGATTTCCGCCGATAGCATACATATATTTTCCATGACGAGTCATGTTGAAAATAAACCAAGTAATTCCTGCCATAAGAAGTGCCATCCAGATTAAGTAGCTTAAACCGAGGAATTTTCCTGTAGAGAATGCAGTGTAGGAATCAATATATCCTCCAAGCGGAGTGGCATTCGTAAAAAGTAAGCCCAAGCCGTATATAATCTCCATCATCGCAAGTGTCGCAATGAAGGGCGGAACGGAAAGATAAGCGATAAACCAACCGGTAATCGTTCCAAAAATCGCACAGACAAGCATCACAAGGAGCAGCACGACGAAAGGATTCATCGGGGTAATCTTTAAAAGGAAACCGTTTCCCATGGATGCCCAAGGCTCCTGTTGGAAGAAACGTCCGGAGTAGTTCACCTTCTGGAGAAGGGTTCCTGCAAGGCAGGCACCAAAGCCGATCATTCGTCCTGCCGAAAGGTCACAGCCTGCCGTGATAACACAGCCCGCAATGCCGAGTGCAATAACCAGACGGTAAGACATATTGGCAAGAAGATTCATTCCGTTATCCGGAGTTAAAAAGTTCTTGGTGGTCAAGCCTGTGTAGATGACCAAGATAAACATAACGATAATGACACCGTTATTGATTAGAAAATCCGTAATTTTTTGTTTTTGTGTCTTTTGCATTTTCCCACTCCCCTAGAACATCGTCGCAAAGTTCATGACATTTTCCTGTGTCATCTCTTCCTTATTATTCAATTCTCCCGTAAGTTTTCCGTTACACATTACGCAGATTCTGTCTGCCATGCCGAGAAGTTCGGGCATCTCGGAAGAAATCATGATAATGGCTTTTCCCTGCTTGGCAAGCTCTTCCATAATTTCGTAGATTTCATGCTTCGCTCCGATATCAATTCCTCTTGTCGGCTCATCCATAATCAGAATATCCGGATCCTTGGCAAGCCATCTGGAAATAATAACCTTCTGCTGGTTTCCTCCCGAAAGATTGCCTATCTGTTCCTTCATACTGGGCGTTTTTATGGACAGTCTCTTGATGTTATTATCCACAACCTTATTAATGGAAGGATGATCGAGCACAAAACCTGCCTTCAAGAATTTATTATAAATGGAAACGCCGACATTATCCTTTATGGAAAGACAGCCGAAAATACCGTTTCCTCTTCTGTCCTCGGTAATCATACCGATTCCGCTGTCCATCGCATCCCGCGGCCTTTTCACACTGACTTCTTTGCCATGAACCTTCAACTTTCCTTTGGTGATATGACGAATTCCGAAGATTCCCTCCATAAGCTCCGTTCTCTGCGCACCGACAAGACCGCCGAATCCGAGAATTTCTCCCTTTCTTACGGAGAAGCTTACTCCTCGGAAAGATTTCTCATGGATAGAGGTATAGTCCTCCACTTCCATAATGGTCTCCCCGACTTCATGGTGGTGTTCCGGATAAATGTTGTTCAGTTCACGTCCTACCATCTTCGCGATAATCTGATCCGTTGTCATATCCTCTGCGGGCCAAGTTCCCACATAAGTACCGTCTCGCATAATGGTGATGTCATCGGAAATGCGCTTGATTTCATCCATCTTGTGAGAGATGTAAATCATGGATACACCTTTTTTCTTCAAATCCCCCATTACCTTAAAGAGGAATTCTACTTCCTTATCGGAAAGAGAAGAGGTCGGCTCGTCGAAGATAATGACCTTGGCATCATGGGAAACCGCCTTGGCAATCTCTACCATCTGCATCTGTCCGATAGAAAGAGAGGATAATGGCGCCTTAACATCATAATCGAGTCCAAGCTCCGACAACCACTTTTCCGTTTCCCTATGCATTTCTTTATGATTAATAATCTGAATAGGGCCGAACTTATGCACCGGAAATCTTCCAAGATACATATTTTCTGCGACGGAACGGGCAAGCACAGGCTGTAACTCCTGATGCACCATTGCCACTCCGTGCTCCATAGCCTCATCCGGGTTGTTGATTTCTACTTTTTCTCCGTCCAGAAATATTTCTCCCTGATCCATCTTGTAAATGCCGAAAAGGCACTTCATCAAAGTAGATTTTCCTGCTCCATTTTCTCCCATAAGAGCATGAACCGTTCCCGGACGGACAGAAAGTTGCACATTGTCCAGCGCTTTAACACCTGGAAATGACTTGGCAATATTTTTCATTTCCAACTTAAATTCCGCCATCTAGTCCTCCATTTCTTTTATTAAAAAATGAAGGAGAGAGGCATGCAGCTTCACTCCTTCATTTCCTTAAAACATTACTTTAAAAGAGCCAAAATATCTTTTGCATTGTCCTTGGTAACCTTTACATAGTCGCAACCGATATAGTGATCGTTTCCGGCACCGGTAAGATAATTGATTGCCGCATCTCCGGCTGTGTGAGACTGTGTAAGGAAGTCATTAAATACGGTTCCTGTCTGTGTACCGGCGAGTACATTCTGGCATGCCTCTTCCAGTGCATCAACACCTACAAGATAGATGTCCGTTCCTACGGTTCTTCCTGCAGCCTGAATAGCCTGCAATGCGCCAAGAGCCATAGAGTCGTTATTACAGAATACAACCTCAATGTCCTTACCGTTCTTCGCAAGAGCATTGGCAACCAGGGACTGTGCGGTAGCCTGATCCCAGTTACCAACCTGCTCGTCCAGCTTGTTTACTTCCATACCGGCATCCTGTAAAGCCTTTACGGAGTACTCTGTTCTGTACTGCGCATCGATGTTTTCGGGGTCACCCTTAATCATGATGTAGTCAACCTTGCCATTCCCGTTCATGTCGAGCTTGTCCATGCCGATATCCGCAATGATTTCACCCTGGAATGTTCCGGACTGACGTGCGTCACAACCTACATAACATACATCCCACTTCTTATCTTCCCATCTCTTCTCTTCGTCCTGATCCGGCTCTCTGTTGATGTAAACAAGAGGAATGCCTGCAGCCTGAACCATATCCGTGATGGTAGCGGCGGAAGAAGAGTTAACCGGGTTAACAATCAGTACATCAACTTTATCGGTAATGAAATTCTGAATCTGGTTGGTCTGTGTTGCCTGGTCGTTTGCGCCGTCCATAACTTTGATGTTTTCCTTCTTGAATCCCTTGGATACAAGATAGCTCTCAAGTTCTGTACGGAATAAAGTCATAAAGTTATCGGAGAACTGATAGATGCAGATGCCGACCTTCTTATCGGAAAGGTCTCCGCTCATCGCCTCTACGGCAGCCTTAGTTGCTTCTGTAGCCTTGTCTTCGGCTACAGTTGTTTCAACAGCCTTTGTGGTCTCCATCTTTGCAGAACTTCCGCAAGCAGCAAGCATGGAAACTGCCATTGCCGATACTGTTAAAGCGCTTAGAATTTTTTTCATTTTTTCCTCCTCGAAAATACGAATTGTTTTATTCTTAGAGGATTATAGTCGCCATGATGCAGAAAAAAAATAGAGATTTCTTTTATCCGTCTTTGAAATTCTTTTCTAAAATTTTCTTTCCTTTGGATAAAAATTTTTATCCAAATTCTTCACTTCGGAGACGATATAAATCGGTCTGTCCTTGATTTCTTCAAAGAGTAGAGCAATATACTCCCCTATGATTCCCACCACAAAAAAGAGAACCGCAAACATAAAGCAGAGCAAAACCACAATAGTAGCATAGCCGGAGGGTGCCCCTTTTCTGGTCAGTAGAGTATAAATCAGGAGAAGAAGGCCTAAAAACGCACTGCAAACAGAGGCAAAAATCCCAAGCTTTAAGGGTAGATTGGAAAACGAAAGTAATGTATTTTTGGAGAAGTTCCACAGCTTTCGGATGGAGTAATGACTCCTTCCTCCCTGTCTCTCTCCCGCCTCATACTTGATTGTCGTTTTAGAAAATCCTACAGATTGCACATAGCCTCTTAAATAACGAACCTTCTCCCGGTAATATTTCGTTAGCACTTCCTGTACCTCTTTGGAAATTCCGAAAAAGTCGGAAGCGTTGGCTTCAAAATGAAGCGGAGACAATCGGTTTAGTACAAAATAAAAGGCGGAGGAAGTCAGATTTTTCAACAGTCCCGCAGAACTGTTCTTTGTCCGGACCATAGACACAACATGAAAGCCCTCCTCCTGTTTCCGAAGCATCTCCGGAATAAGCTTGGGAGAATGCTGTAAATCCGCATCCATAAAAATCAAAAAATCTCCCTTGGCATAATCCAGCCCCGCCGTCATTGCCGCTTCATGCCCGAAGTTTTTGGAAAAATGAATCACTCGTACCAAATCCGGATTTTCCGAGGCAAGCCGATCCAAAATCAAAGGGCTTCTGTCCGAGGAGCCGTCGTCTACAAAAAGAAGTTCCGCTTGATATTCTTCCACTCCCTGTTCTTCCCTTTTCTGCCCGGAAGCATGGTTTTTTTTATTTTCCGAAAGAAGCTCTGATTTTTCACTTTCCAAAGGAAGCTCGGAAAAATCCGAGTAATCTCTTTTCGCAAGGCAAAACCCCTGCAAAACGGAGAAGCAAGCCTCAAAATACTTTTCCAGGCTTGCTTCTTCATTGTATACGGAAACGATAATGCTCAGCTTCTTCACTTTCTTCTCCCTTTAAATCATTTCCTCGTGACTTGGCTCTCTATTCTCTTCTTTGGGCAGTATTTCATACTTTCCGTAAAGCATACGAAGAAGCTTATCATAGCCCTTCGGAACGGGAAGCTCATAGGACTCAAATTTAGCACAAATCCGAGGCTTTTCCCAAGAATAGCGAGAAACACAATACTGGAAATCCGGCTGATAATTGGAAAAATACAGGCCTCTGTCCCCATCGGAGTACGTTTTCTCTTTCTTTACTTTCTCTCCGCTATTATCCTTTTCTCCGCTTTTTTCTTTCCCACTCCTCTTCTCCCTCCGAAGCTCCTCCGCTCTTGCCCATTTTTCCTGCAAAGAAAAAAGAAAAGGCATTGGCATAAAACGTCCCATTTGTGACAAGACAAAAACAAAAATGCGGGAAAGTCCCTTGTATTTTGAAAAAAGTATT
>CAUSIX010000027.1:0-10065 GCA_963531555.1 uncultured Oribacterium sp. | reverse complement strand
TTCTGGAATGGAAAAAGGGAAAAAATCAAAAACAAGGAGGTGAAAACTAGAGTATGAATTTTGATATTTCCGGTGCAAAGATATTCTTGAAAATTCCTACGGGAATTCCTATTTTAGGGGACTTTTTGCTTTCGGAAACCCTAGTCGTCAGCTGGGTGGTTATGCTCGTCATTACCGGTCTTTGCATTTTCCTGACAAGAAATCTGAAGGTGGAAAATATCGGTAAGAGGCAGGCAATTGCCGAGTTGATTGTGGAAAGTGCGAACAATCTTGTTCGGACCAATACGGGAGGCAATCGTTTTGACAAGATGATTCCTTTTGTGGCGGCACTCTTCGGAACGAGTATTGTTTCGAACTTAATCAGCTTGACGGGCTTACGAAGCCCCACGGCGGATTTGTCAACGGAAGCGGCCTGGGCCATCGTCGTATTTACCATGATTACGGCGAACAAAATCAAAGCAGGAGGATTCTTAGGCTACTTAAAGGGCTTTACTACCCCGATTTTCATTATGACACCCTTCAATATCCTTTCGGAGATTGCTACCCCCATTAGTATGGCGTGTCGTCATTTTGGAAATATTTTATCCGGTATCGTTATTAACGGACTGATTTACGCTGCACTTGCGCTCGCGTCATCCGCATTACTGGGATTGATTCCGGGTGCTGTAGGAGCATTTTTATCCCATATTCCTATCTTGAGTGTAGGTTTACCGGCTATTTTATCTTTTTATTTTGACTGGTTCTCCGGAGCCATGCAGGCATTTATCTTCACCATGCTCACGATTATGTATATCGCCAATGCGGCGGAAGGATAAGTCGGCAGAAGAAAATACTGCAGAAAGATAAATACTGTAAAAAAAATAAATACTGCAGAGGGATAAATTTGTAGAAGAATAAATACTGCAGAAGAGTAAATACTGCAAAGAGAAGAAATACTGCAGAACTAATAAGCTTATTTTAAAATAAACGGGACATAAGTGAGCCTGTTTAGAATAGGAAATGAATTTCTAGGAGGAAAACAATGAGTGATTTTCAATTTTTGGCAAAAGGTATTGCATTGGCAGGTTGCGGAATCGGTGCGGGAGCGGCACTAATCGCCGGTATCGGACCCGGTATTGGAGAAGGTAATGCCGTAGCAAAGGCTCTGGAAGCTATCGGAAGACAGCCGGAATGCAAGAGTGATGTTACGTCCACCATGCTCCTTGGTTGTGCTATCGCAGAGACCACAGGTATCTACGGTTTCGTTACCGGTCTTCTTTTAATCTTCGTTGCACCCGGAATGTTCATGAACTTCCTGAAGTAAGGAAAGATTTCCGGTAAACGAAGAAAGGAGAAAAGTATGGAATCGCAACAGTTGGTAACCATCATACCGTGGACCTTCATTGCCCAGATTTTGAACCTTTTTATTCAAGCATATTTGATTAAACGCTTCCTCTTTAAGCCAATCAATGAGGTTTTACAGAAGAGACAGAAGCTTGCGGATCAGAATATAGAAGAGGCAAAGAAAGCAAAGGAAGATGCGGAAGCTGTTAAGGCGGAATATGAGAGCAGCATGTCCGATGCCAGAGGTGAGGCCAGTCGTATTATTGAAGACGCAAAGAAGGATGCAGGCATCCGTGCGGAGGAAATGATTAAAGAGGCACAGGCTGAAGCAAGCTCTATCAAGGCAAAAGCGGAAGCGGATATTCGTCTGGAAAGAAAGAAAGCTTTAAATGAAGTGAAGGACGAAATCGGAAGTCTCGCTATGGACATTGCCGGTAAAGTCGTGGAGAAGGAAATCCACGAAGATGATCATAAGGCTTTAATTGATGAATTCTTACAAAATGTAGAGGAGGCATCATGAATCAGTCGTCCGCTTTGTATGGGAAGAGCTTTTATGACTTAGCAAAGGAAGAGAAGATTACGAAGGAAGTTCTGGAGGAAATGGAGCTTGTGAAGGATCTTTTCCGGGAAAATCCCGATTATATCCGTCTTTTGCTGGAGCCGTCTATTCCTAAGAAGGAAAGACTATCTCTTTTGGATCAGGCTTTTTCGGAAGACTTACAGCCTTATCTTTTAAACTTTTTAAAGGTTTTATTGGAAAAGGGCCTGCTCAGGAGCTATTCCGAGTGCTACAAAACATACAGAAAGCGATATCAAGAGGATGAGGGAATTACCGATGCTCTTGTGGTCAGTGCTGTAGCTTTAAGTGAAGAGCAGAAAGCGGCTTTGATTACAAAGCTGGAGAAGCTTTGTCAGAAGAAGATTATCCTGTCGGAGAAGATTGACCCCGAGGTTTTAGGGGGACTCAAGGTGGAAGTCGACGGAAAGACCTTAGACGGTACTGTTTCCGGCAGATTAAAAGAGATACGGAAAAATGTAAATGAAGTAGTCTTGTAAAAAGGATGGGCATAGAATGGAATTAAAACCAGAAAAAATATCCGAGGTCATTCGAAGCCAGATTAAATATTACCAAAATGCTATCGTACAAAATGAAACCGGCACCGTCCTTACGGTAGGTGACGGTATTGCCAGAGTTTCCGGCCTTACAAACTGTATGGCGGGTGAGCTTCTGGAGTTTAGTGACGGTACTTTCGGTATGGCGCAGAACTTGGAAGAAACCAGTGTTTCCGCTGTCCTTTTCGGTTCCGATGTGGGAATCAAGGAAGGACAGAGTGTAAAGCGTACAGGAAGAGTTGTTTCTGTACCGGTTGGCGAGTCTCTGATTGGCAGAGTAGTGAATGCCATCGGACAGCCTATTGATGGAGCAGGCCCCATTGAGAGCACGGAGTTCCGTGCTGTAGAAAGTCCTGCACCCGGCATTATCAAAAGACAGCCGGTTAAAGAGCCTTTGCAGACGGGAATCAAAGCCATTGACTCCATGATTCCTATCGGAAGGGGACAAAGAGAGTTGATTATCGGCGACAGACAGACCGGTAAGACAACGATTGCTATCGATACCATTATCAACCAGAAGGGGAAGGATGTAATCTGTATCTATGTCGCTATCGGACAGAAGAGATCTACGGTTACCGCTCTTGTGAATGAATTGAAGGATGCCGGCGCTATGGATTATTCCATCGTTGTTGCGGCAACCGCTTCCGAGCCGAGCCCCTTGCAGTATATCGCACCGTATGCGGGCTGCGCGATGGGCGAGTATTTCATGCATCAGGGAAAGCACGTCCTGATTATTTATGATGATTTGAGTAAGCACGCCGTAGCATATCGTGCAATTTCCCTTCTGATCAGAAGACCGCCAGGAAGAGAAGCTTATCCCGGAGACGTTTTCTATCTGCATTCCAGACTCTTAGAGAGAGCGGCTAAGCTTTCCGACGAGCTTGGAGGAGGATCCCTTACGGCGCTTCCGATTATTGAGACACAGGCAGGTGACGTATCGGCGTATATCCCGACTAACGTGATCTCCATTACAGACGGACAGATTTTCCTTGAGACCGAGCTTTTCCACAGCGGAATCATGCCGGCGGTTAACCCCGGTATCTCCGTATCCCGTGTAGGAGGAAATGCGCAGATTAAGGCCATGAAGAAGGTTGCCGGTACCTTGAAGCTTGTTTACTCGCAGTTTAGAGAGTTGCAATCCTTCGCCCAGTTCGGATCAGACCTTGATCAGGATACCAAGCAAAGACTGGCACAAGGTGAACGTATCGTGGAAGTACTGAAGCAGGGCAAGGGCGAGCCCGTTCCGGTAGAAAAGCAGGTAGCTATCCTCTATGCCGTAGTACACGGCATTTTGAGCAAGGTGGAAGTAAAGGATATCAAGAAGTACGAAGAAGAACTGTATCATTTCCTTGATTCTGATGCGGAGGCGGTCAATACTATGCAGGCTATCGTAAGTACCGGAAAGCTGGAAGAGGATACGGAGAAGAAGTTAAATTCTTCCTTGGAGCGTTTTACAGAGGAATTTTTAAAGAGACTGTAGAAGTAGAGATAAAAGGAGAAAAACATGGCTGCAAATATGAAGTCCGTGAAACTCCGTATTAAAAGCATTCAAAACACAATGCAGATTACCAAGGCAATGGAACTCGTAGCTTCTTCCAAGTTAAGAAGAGCGAAGGAGAGGGCGGAAAATACGAAGCCGTACTTCCAAACTCTGAAGAAAACCTTGTCGGAAATCGCAAACGGCAACACCGACTTTTCTTCTCCCTATGTGAAGAGAAACGCATCGGAAAAATGGTGTTATGTGCTGATTGCCGGTGACCGAGGCATGGCGGGAGGGTATAACGCAAACCTTTTCCGTGCCCTTGAGGAAGAAGTGAAGGGAAAGGATTTCGCTTTATTTCCCTTAGGAAAGAAAGCCCTTGAGTATGGAAGGCAGAAACACTACAGCATTGTGAATGAAAACTATAGTTTGGTGGGAGAACTCAATGTCTCCGATACCTATGCCATAGGAAAAGAACTCTGTAAAGCCTACCGTGAAGGGGAGTTTGGACATATTGTTCTTTTGTATACAGACTTTATTTCCATGATGAGCCAGAAGGTAGACAGCCTTTCCCTCCTGCCGCTTTCAGACCTGAAAGAGGAGAGTGAAGAAGAGGCGAAGGCAATCCGAAACTTGATTCTTTATGAACCGAGTGGAGAGGATGTTTTTAATGCGATAGTGCCGGAGTATCTTGCCGGACTCGTCTTTAGCGGTGTTTGCACTTCTGTTGCCAGCGAGCTTGCGGCAAGAAGAACTGCAATGGAAGCGGCTACGGACAATGCCGGAGAGATGATTGATAAATTGAGTCTGTTCTATAACAGAGCCAGACAGGCAAGCATTACCCAGGAAATTACGGAAATTGTTGCCGGTGCGGAAGAGTTATAGGATAGCTAGAGGAGAAATACATGACAGAGAAACATGTAGGAAAGGTCATACAGGTCATGGGCGCCGTTCTGGATATTCGATTCCAAGAAGGCGAACTGCCAGCCCTCTTAAATGCCATTTCCATTCAGCTTAACGGACAGGAGCTGATTTGTGAGGTGGCACAACAGTTGGGGGATGACACGGTTCGCTGCGTTGCCATGAGCTCAACGGATGGCCTTGTACGAGGAACAGAAGCAGTTGATACGGGGAGCCCCATTACGGTGCCTGTCGGAGACGGCTGCTTAGGACGAATTTTTAATATCTTGGGTGAACCGGTGGATGAGAAGCCGGCTCCCGAAACAGAGGAAAGATGGGCGATTCATCGTCCGGCTCCTTCCTTTGAAGAGCAGACTCCTGCAACAGAAATCCTGGAGACAGGTATTAAGGTAGTTGACCTCATTTGCCCCTATGCAAAGGGTGGTAAAATCGGTCTCTTCGGCGGTGCGGGTGTAGGAAAAACCGTGTTGATTATGGAGTTAATCCATAATGTCGCAACGGCACACGGCGGCATTTCCGTATTTACAGGTGTAGGAGAGCGTACCCGTGAGGGTAACGACCTGTACGGTGAAATGAAGGAAAGCGGCGTTTTGGATAAGACAGCCCTAGTTTACGGACAGATGAATGAGCCGCCCGGAGCAAGAATGAGAGTCGGACTTTCCGGTCTTACCATGGCGGAGTATTTCCGTGATGTAAAGCATCAGGACGTACTACTTTTCATTGACAATATCTTCCGTTTTACGCAGGCAGGATCGGAAGTTTCCGCACTTCTCGGAAGAATGCCTTCCGCCGTAGGATATCAGCCGACACTGGCAACCGACATGGGTGCTTTGCAGGAGCGTATCACTTCCACAAAGCAGGGGTCCATCACTTCCGTTCAGGCGGTTTATGTGCCTGCGGATGACTTAACAGACCCTGCTCCTGCAACAACCTTTACGCACTTGGATGCTACGACCGTACTTTCCAGAGATATCGCAAGTAAGGGTATTTACCCTGCAGTGGATCCTCTGGATTCCACCAGCCGTATTCTTACTCCGGAAGTTGTCGGAGAAGAGCACTACCAGGTAGCAAGAGGCGTACAGCAGGTTTTACAGCGTTATAAGGAATTACAGGATATCATAGCCATCATGGGTATGGATGAGCTTTCCGAAGAGGATAAGATCACTGTTTACCGTGCGAGAAAGATTCAGAACTTCCTGTCTCAGAGCTTCTCCGTAGCGGAGCAGTTTACAGGACTCGAAGGAAAGTATGTTCCTTTGAAGGAAACCATTCGCGGCTTTAAGATGATTCTGGACGGAGAATGTGATGAGCTTCCCGAGTCTGCATTCCTCTTGGTAGGAACGATTGAAGAAGTCTTTGAAAAAGCAAAGAAACAGTAAGGAGGGACGCTTATGGCAATGTTCCCGTTAGAGATTGTTTCTATGGACGGAGAAAAGTTCAAGGGAGAAGTGGAGAGACTGAGCCTTCGCAGTATCACCGGAGATTTGGCTATTATGGCACACCACATTAACTACTGCACTGCAGTGGGAATGGGAACTGCCAAGGTTATTCTTCCGGACGGTACCGAGCGTAAGGGCGCCTGTATCGGCGGTATGCTTTCCATGATGAACAACCACTGCAGATTGATTCCTACCACCTTCGAGTGGAGTGATGAAATCGATGTGGAGCGTGCAGAGCGCGCTAAAGCCAAAGCCGAAAAGCGTATTGAGGAAGAAAAATCCGAAGAAGCGCGAGTTCGTGCACAGGCTAAGCTCTATAGAGCTTTGATTCGTTTACAAACAGCTGAGAAATAAAAAAAGAAGGGGCTGTAAAAAATCAAAATATTTTTCTAAGCAATATAGGTCTGAATTTGGGGCACGCTCTCGCTAGCTTCGCCTCGTAACGGATACTAAGCGAAAAACTGCGTTTCTCTTGTTTTTCGCAAGTACCGACGGGCTCAGACTACCCCACATTCAGACCTATATTGCTGAAAATTTATTTATCATTTTGATTTTTTACAGCCCCTTTTTCTTTTTGGGCGTTTTTTACAGCCCCTTCTTTTTAAATCTCGCTAATCAGGCAATATCCTTTTTCTTGACCTTCATTGATGATATATATTTTTTCAGTTCCAAATGTGCTTTGATAACGAAATCGTGGCTTCTCATTGCATAAGTTTTCCAGTTTGTTTCTTAAAGGATCATTTTTGGGGAGCATGTCGATTAGGTTCAAAACTCTATCCTTTACATCTTCGTCTGACTTTATTTTGAAAAAGCTATATTGGCTTTCTAAGATAGAAAAGAATTGCGTTTGCACAGCCTCCGGAGGAAGTGTAAAGGAATAAATGTCCAGACGATCGTTTCCAAAGCCTCTTTCACTGCGATATTCAATAGTTTTGTTGCTTATCTTTCCTTTAAGCTCTTTTAAATCACCCTCTATTTGCAGAAAACGGCCGGCAGGCTTTAGTGCAATTAGAAAAAGACAGACTGCTAATAGAAAATAGAAGAGAAATCTTAGTTTCAGTAAATTTTTGTTAGCCATTGATTTGAATCCTTACTATATGAAATATAATCATCTTTTATATGAAAAATAGTATAAGGAGTATAGATTAAATAAAATGGAATAATATATTAATTATAATCACAACACGCCATAATTAATTAAAAAGTCCTGTATAGCATGCAAGTAAATAGTTAGATAAGCATCTTAGTTAAAAGGATAGTTGAACAGCTTATAAGGATGTAGCTTATCGGTTCTTTTGTAATATATTTACTTATGCTATTATAAATTAATATAGAATATTTATCGTGAGTTAGAACAACGAAAGGCATACTTGAATAATGTTAAAATGCAATCCGCTGAGCCGGAATTTTTTTAAGAATAACAGCTTGAATTTGTTTATGGCGGTGCTTGGAACCAGTGTTTTATCTTTGGCGATTCTTTCGGTGCCGCAGCTATTTCAGATTTTGATTGATTACTTATCGGCAAGTAGAGAATATTCTTTAAGAGGGATTATTCTTCTCACTGCCGGTATTTTTTTGATGGAGTTCTTTTCCGCCGTAGCGACATATTTTTTTAGAACAAAATTCAGTACCAGGGCGGTCTTACAGTACCGGAACTTTGCCTGCGATTATTTATTGAAAAAGAAAGTTGCGGATTTTTATGCTTCGAACAGTTCTGTGTATCTTTCCGCTTTAAGTACCGACCTCATGAAGATAAAAGAGCAGTTTCTGGATCAGATTCCGATTATCACGCAGATTCTTTTCTGCGGTATCGGCGCGATTATCGTGATGCTTCGTTACAATGTCTTTTTAGCCTGTATGTCCTGCGCTCTTTCTCTTATTCCTTTCTTTGCGGCACTGTATTCCGGGAAAAATATGGGAGAGGTGGAAGACCGGCTGTCGACAAAAAATGCGGAGTATCTCGCTTTTTTAAAAGACTTTTCCATCGGTTTTACCATTATCAAAAGTTATAAGGTGGAAGCCATCTTTTCGAAATTGCATGGCGCGGTAAACGGAAAAACGGAAGAGACGATGTTGAAGCGGGAAAGATGCGTCGAAAAGGTAAATTACTTTGCGGCCATTTCCGGCTATGTTACAAGGCTTTCCATTCTCTTTCTATCTGCTTATATCGCCTTTACTAGGCATAGCATTTCCATCGGAACAGTCATTGCCTTTTCACAGCTGATTCATTATCTGATTGATCCTTTAAGTTCTCTTCCTTCCATGCTTACGGAAGCGAAGGCCGCGTACAGGCTTACGGATAAGTTTTGGGATATTATTATAAGTGGGGAAGAGTTACAAAATACTTCGGAGAACAATAGAGTAAAAGAAGAAATAGCGGAGATTCAAAGCGTTATAGAAGATAAAAAAATAATTGAAGAACAAGAGATTAGAGTGCAAAAGCAAAGTCCGGATGAATTGATACCTTCCCTTCGCGGAGAACTTCTCTTTAATCATATTTGCTTCTCCTATTCGGAAGGAAAAGAAGTTCTGAAAGAGTTAAACTTGCGGGTAAAAGAGGGAGAAAAGGTGGTTCTTCTCGGAACTTCCGGAAGCGGAAAGTCCAGCATTTTGAAAATCCTTATGGGCATGGAAAGAGCACAGTCCGGGACAATTCGCATTGGCGGACAGGACACTATGGATTTGGGAGAAGACAGGCTTTTCAAGGAGATTTCCTATATTCAGCAGGAGGTCTTTATCTTTGACGGCACGATTCGAGAAAATATCAGTCTTTTTCAGACTTACCGGGAAGAGGAGCTGCAGTCCGTGATAGAGCGGGCAGGACTTCGGAATCTCATAAAGGAAAAGGGCTTAGACTATCTATGTGGAGAAAACGGGGCAGCCTTGTCCGGAGGAGAGAGGCAGAGAATCAGCATTGCGCGAAGCTTGCTGCGAAAAACCCCCATTTTACTTGCGGACGAAATCACCGCGTCCTTAGATAAGGAAAATACTTATCTGGTCTTGGATACCTTGCTAAACATTGAAAATACAACGGAAATTCTGGTTCTTCATGACCTGGATAGCCGGATTTTAAGCCGTGTGTATAGAATATGAGTATTAAAGAACGGAAAAGTAGAGGAAGAAGGGAGTTTTACGGAGTTATTGGAGAAAAAGGGCTATTTTTATGCCCTGTACAATGTGGAGGCGGAATAAGGCTACAGCTTAGGAATTAAAAAATAAGAAAACACTTAAGATAGTCAGAGAAGGGAGTTTGGAATGGCGTTAGGGGAGGGCTTGTTTGATATCAGCTACTTGGCTGTGCTACTAACTTTGAGCTTTGCTTTTTATGGTGCTGAATATTTTTAAGCATGAAGCAGGATAAAATACTTAGGATTTCAAGCATGCTATCGGGATAACATAAACTCCATCGTCTCGTTTATAAGCATATTCCGTTGCTGTTATAATGAGTTTAAGGTCAGGCAATCTTAAAGGAACTTGCTTTTCCTTTTCGTTATAGACAGATATTCGTTGTTCTATTTCACACAGATGCTTTGCGCCCATATCAATTTCTTTACTTCCAAGCTTAAACTCAATTAAAGCGTAACGACCATCTTTAAGATGAAGAACGGCATCAGCTTCCAGTCCATAGCGGTCATGGTAGTATGAAACTTCTCCATTCAATCCGGATGAGTATATTTTTAAATCTCGAATACACAATGATTCAAATAGAAAGCCTAATGTTTTAAAATCGCTATTAAAGTAATCCGGACTTAAACCTAAAGCGGCAACAGCTATAGAGGGGTCAACAAG
>CAUSIX010000026.1:0-10230 GCA_963531555.1 uncultured Oribacterium sp. | reverse complement strand
AACAGGTAAAGAAAAGCTACAACTTAATAATACGAGGAATAAGAGAATTTTATTATGAAACAGTTATTTAGATTATTTGATATACCAATTAAAATTATGACGATTCTTGTACACAAAGCAACTTTAGAGGGTTTTGCTTTGTGTTTTCCAATTTTATTTTCAATTATATACCTTGTTAAAACCCATTCTGCTTTATGGATGTACCCAATTGTTATTTTAATTGCAGCAATTATTTCAATTTTAATGTATAATTTTGTGTTAAAAATTGATAATTTTATTGAAGATGTTAACCACTTTTGGTTAAAGGTTTATAGAATGAATAAAAACATATATTCTAATGATAAAGTTGATCCAGAATATTATGCTGATGGTATATTATCTAGAAGAAGAAAAGAGTATGAGGATTATTTAAAAGAAATTCGTGAAAAAAGGAAAGAACCTAAAGAAAAAATTCCAACTTTATTTGATTTGGAATTTAAAGATGAATTAAAATTTTTTAATCTTTATAATATTGATTTTACCTTACACGATTTAAAAAGTGTTAAAAGAGAATTAGTAAAACAACACCATCCTGATCAATTTGAAAATGAGGATGAAAAAGAAAAACATCGTGATTTGTATGAAAAAACAATTAAATATTACAATATCATTATTAAGGCTAAAAAATTCTAAAAGACTATTTTTAGCCTTTTTTCTTTTTATTTTTTAACAAAGAAAAAGACTGAAAATTATCAGTCTTTTTTATCCTCGAGTATACTTATCTCACGTAAATCTACGATGATACAGATTGGTGGATATCGCGATATCAGACTTTAGAAAGGGAGGTACAACCTAATGATCTATGTTGGCGTTGATATTGCCAAACTTAGCCATTTTTCCTCAGCTATCTCATCTGACGGTGAAATACTCATTGAGCCGTTCAAATTTACAAATAACGCTGATGCCTTCCAAATGCTGTTCTCGAAGCTAATTTCGCTTAACGCAGAGCCCGACAGCATCATCATCGGTCCTGAATCAACGGCACACTATTACGACAACCTTGTTAGATACCTTGTTGCTGAAAATTTCCAGGTGTGTGTTTAACCCCATCAAGCAAAAAACTCGGCTGAAAATTCAGCGTACAACCTATGTCGATGAGGGCTTTCCGGAGTTCCAATACTTATCTAAATCTGGTTTGCATCAGAAGTCTGTCTACACCCTCCTTAAGGAGGCTCCTGCACCGGAGGCCATTACTTCCATGCACATGACTCATCTCGCAAGTCTACTTATGAAAAACTCGCGCGGCCACTTTGAGTATTTCGGACGGTTTTACACCGCCTGTCCGGTCATGGAAACCGGATATTTCAGTATGTTAGAAATCGGAATTCCGGAAATCCAGAACCGATGATTCCGGAGTCGCAAACCGTAATTCTGCCTTGTGAAATCCTCTGGCTTGCGCAACTTGAGCTGAGATTGAGTCAGCGGAGGATTGTGTTGAGCAGTGATGTCTCAAAGAAAACTACTGATAAATTCCTGAAAGGCACCACGTACAAAGTCAAGGGAAAAAGAAAAGAGCCGTCTGACTAAAGCATCTGTAAACAGACACCGCTCAGAGGACCCTTTTGAATTGATGCACCAATCATATCAGCATCTGCACGCAGACACCTTAGTAATATAGCGCATTACATTCATTGAATCTTTACTCTAATGTAAACAAAAGATAACGCCAAGCAAGATTAGAATAAAAGGAAGAAAAAATTTTTCCATCTTAACGTCTATTTTCCATTGAAAAAAAGACATCACCACTCCATTTGTTGCCTATGCAACGAAATTATTTTCTTCTTTAACGATAATTAGTATATACTAACAAGAAGTATAGTATACTCAGCAGACTAATATCGTAATCAATAAGCTGATTCTATCCGGCAAGTGAAGCAACTAGGCAACCAGACTTGCCTCATAGACTGTCAGAAGAAATCAGTGGAATGAGAAGGAGAAGAAAATGGATAAGATTTTGGATTTGGATAAAAGTGTAGCATCCCTTGTAAAGGAGTACCCGGAAGTTGCCGACATCATGGCTAATTTAGGTTTCATGGAAATTAAAAATCCTGTCATGCTGGCTTCTGTAGGTCGGATTATGAATCTGAAGAAGAGCTCTCAGATGAAGAAGATTCCTATGGAGGAGATTGTTCGTGCATTCCGGGAAAAGGGATTTGAGATTACGGATGGGGGAAAGCCCTTTTCTGCTGAATCAGCTGACTCAGCTGAGGTAGCCAAGATAGCTAAGGCTGCCGATTCAGCTGAGGAAGCCGAGATAGCTAAGGCTGCTGAGTCGGCTAAGGCGGCTAAAGCACCGGTAGATCGTGCAGAAGCCCTGCGTTCGCTTTTGAATCGTTTGTCTGAGGGCGAGGATCTGGAGTCTGTTCGTGCAGATTTTGTACGGGATTTTAAGGATGTGGATCCTGCAGAAATCATGAGAGCGGAGCAAGGACTAATGGAGTCCGGCATGCCTCTTTCCAAAGTACAGAAGCTTTGTGATGTGCATTCGGCTCTTTTCCATGGAGATACCCGGGAAGAAAAGATTGCCAATGCGGAAAGAGCCGTACAGGCCTCTTTAAAGAATCAGGCAGGGAAAGCGGAGAAAAACTACATCAATAAAAGCCTAGAGGCGGATGCCTTAATTCAGATTCCCGGACATCCTCTTTCTACTTTTACAAAGGAAAATGAGGCTCTTGGGAAGTATTTAGAGAGCACAAAGGCAAGATGGGAAGGCTTAGTAGAGAGCCTTTCCGGAAAAGTCGGCGGAAAAAATAAATCAGAAAAAGCAGAAAAATCAGAAAAATCAGAAGGAATACAAGGAGCACAAGGTGCACAAGGAGTAGAAGACGCACAAGGGGCACCGGATTGGGAAGCTTTGCTGGCTGCATTTTCAGAGGAGCTTGCAAAACTCCGTTCCTTTACAGTGCACTATGCGAAGAAGGGAGACCTACTCTATCCCCTTTTAAAAGTGAAATACGACATTTCCGGTCCTTCTCAGGTCATGTGGACAGTGGATGATGAGATTCGGGATACTCTGGGAGAGCTGAAAAGGGAGCTTAGCGAGAAGAGTAAGGGAGTGAGAGCGCTCAAGAACACCGGAGAAGATTTGGATGATGAGGAAGAAGAGTATAGTAGAAGCAAAGCGGAGATTGCGGAAAGTATCCTAAACAGCTTTTTCTTAAAGAATTATCTTGCTGTACGGAACCGTATGGAGGAGATGATTTATAAGGAGGAAAATATTCTCTTCCCCATGTGCGCCCTGCAATTTCAAAAAGAGGAGTGGATACAGATTTATTTCGATTCCAAAGACTATGAAACTTGTTTTTCCGTGGAAAATGTAACTTGGAAGGAAGCGGAAGAAAGCGGCAATACTCCGGAAAAGTGGAGGGCGGTCGAATCTACAGGAGAATCGGAAAGAGAGAAATCCGGGAAAGAAGCTTCTGAGGAGCATTCCGGAGATTTTCATGCTGCTGAATTTTCTCAGAATGCAGGAAAAATGTTGGAGGATCTGCTTCGCAGGGTGGAATCATTGGAAGGAAAATCCGGGAATAGAGGGGAGTCCCCTTCTGCAAGCGATGGAGAAATCATCATGCCCGGTGGACATTTAAAGAAAAATGAGCTGATTGCCATGTTAAATACCCTTCCGGTGGAGATTACCTTCGTGGATAAGGACAATATCAATCGTTTCTTTAATGAAGGGCCAAAGGTTTTTAAACGCCCGCAAATGGCCATTGACCGGGAAGTATTTTCCTGTCATCCTCCCAAAGTGGAACCTATGGTGCGTATGATTATCGGAAACTTCCGGGAAGGAAAGGAAGACGAAGTTCCTATCTGGATGGAGAAAGGTGGAAAGCCCTTCTTAGTGCGCTATATGGCCGTTCGGGACAAGGAGCAGAACTATGTGGGAACGCTGGAAGCGGTAACGGATATGACAGAGGTAAAAGAACATTTCCGTCAGTATTTTAAGAGCCATCCGGAGGAACTGTAAAAAGCGAGGCTGTATAAAATCAAAATAATTTTCTAAGCAATATAGGTCTGAATTTGGGGCACGCTCTCGCTAGCTTCGCTACGTAGCGGTACTAACTTCAAGCTTCGCTTTACTCGCTTTCAGTAAGTACCGACGGGCTTAGACTACCCCTCATTAAGACCTATATTGCCGAAAATTACTCTATTATTTTGATTTTTACCTCCTCATTTAGAGGACAAGAATAGAAAAAATGCCCGCACGGATACTTGCAGGCATTTTTTCTATTTTATCGATTTTTTTAGCTGGGACTGTTTTTTATCGCCCTGATTTGGCTGGAGCAATAGCCTTGCGTGCCACAGGATTGATTTGTATACTGTCATAAGATTAAAAAGGAAGAAGTTCAATGGGTGGATTAGAAAATGTGAAGTATAAATTACAGGTGATTAAGAAAGCATACGGGACCGGTTGGTAAAGTCGTTAAGTGCTGTAAAATGACCCTCGCCATATTTTTTGGAGGATGAAAATGGTATTTGAAGAAAAATCTATGAAAGATAAGCTTGGTAGGTCTGTTGTATTCAGAAACGCGAGACCGGAAGATGCAGGGGATTTGATTAAATATTTAAAGATAACAAGTGCAGAGACACCTTATCTAATCAGAGAGCCGGAAGAAATCACCATAACAAAGACAAAAGAAGAACAGTTTATTCGGGACAAGATAGATGCAGATCGTGAGCTTATGCTTCTTGCATTTATGGATGGAAAGCACATCGGGAACTGTTCTCTTATGAGCATTGCTCCGTACAAGAGATACGAGCACAGATGCGAACTTGCCATTGCTTTATACAAAGAATACTGCGGATGCGGGATTGGAAAAGTGATGCTGCAGATTGTTCTCGATCTTGCAAAAAATGTCGGATACGAGCAGGCGGAGCTGGAAGTGATGGCAGAGAACAAAGATGCCATTCATTTGTATGAGAAACTGGGATTTGAGAAGCATGGCACCTTTCCGGATAACATGAAGTTTGCGGATGGGTCTTATATGGATGCATACTGGATGATGAAGAAGCTATAATAATCTTTGTGTTCCCTTTAGCAGTCACTTTTAAGGAAAAAAATATAGCTTTCCATCCTCCATTTTTTCCGTCTGTAATTCATGCCCCTTTTGCTTTTAAGCTTTTCAGTTCCTAAAAATCCGGAAATTGCACATCCTCCGTCTTTACAAGCTTTGCTTTTCCGTCCTTATCTTTTCCGATGTAAAGGAGCTCATAGTTTGCTTTGGTATCTTTTCCTTTTGACTTCTTGGCGGTGAAAATCACGTCTTCTTCGGGCTTTCCCTCCTGTGTGTGCTTCCCGATATAGGCTAGCGGAATATAGGATGCATTTTCGTCATTCGGTACAGCCTCTTTAAAGGCATTTTGGATTGCCGGAATATTTTCCGGGAGATAGGAGCCGGTATTGTCAATGTAATCTTCCCCATCTTCTCTGGATTCTTCTGTGGGGAAGAGAATGGCGCTTCCCATAACCTGGGACTTTCCGGAAAGGTCCTGATAAATCTGTAAAAGTACAAAGGAGACATTTTCCTGATAATCTGTCCAAGTACTCTTGCATAGGTAAAGATAGTTTGTGCCGGAAACCACCTGGGTGCCCAGCAGGGCGATGGGCTCATAATGAGTATAGTTATAGCCATTTGGAAATGCCGCTTCAAATGCATTCATGGCATCCGGGTTATCCTTCAGAGAGAAGCTTACGAGATTCGTGTTATAAGCCCCCACGAGTGGAGCATCGGTATTGTTTTGAGCCTTCTCTTTTTCTTCTGCGGTTGCTCCGGATTCTGATGGTTTCAAAGTACTGCTTTCTTCTTCAGTGTCTTTGGAATCAGTCTTACTGCTTTCTTTCTCCGCGTCACCGGGATTTGCGGAACTGCTTTCTTTTACGGCTTCCGTGGGACTTACTGTGTTACTTTCCTTTGCCGTTTTGCCGGTGCAGGCGGTAATGGTTAGAGTGGATAGTGCTGTGATAAGTAGTGTATGCTTTAAAAGATTCTCATTCATTTTATCTCCCTCTTGTGTTTCTTTATCTTTTTTTCCTCTGTATTATAAATCGAAAAAGAAAAAGAGCTTCTTACAAAACATTACAAAACAAAGTCAATCTTAGAATTGGCTCAATCGAAAAGCAATTATGTTGATTTTTTTCAGCCGCAAATTCAACCGTAAAATTTTACGATTGAATTTGCGGCTGTTTTGCAAAGGTTGAAGCAGTGCATCGAATGAGGTACTATAATTATATTAACTGCGTACGTAGCTAACTATGATAGTAAAGGAGGTTTTCTGTTATGAGTATGAGAGACAAAGAAGTACTTAATATGCAATTAGTCTTAATACCGATTTTGGCGAAGGCATGGAAGAAAACCTATTCCGAGCTGTCAGATTTGTTAAAGAAATATGATGTATTGAGTTACATTGATGTTTGCTATGAAGCTTATAATTCTACCGGTAACCAAGGAATTATTGATGATTTGCAAGACTATATTGAGATGCAGGGGAGCTTGCTTTTTTAGAACGAAGGAAGCAATAAAGACATGATAAAGTGAAAAGGCAGGTGATTGAATAATGATTACGAGTGCGGATCAGAAAAAAGCTATGCGAAATATAGCCGTATTTCTTGTGGAATATATTATGAAAGATAAGGGATATTCAAGAGATAAAGCAGTTGAATTTTTGATGAAAACCACTGTGTATGCAGCCTTGATGGATGAAGAAACAGACCTTTATCTGGAATCCAGGGAATCTATCCTGGATATTTTAAAAGAGGAAATGGCCGGAAATCCGTATAGATTGCTGGTGGTATAATAATATTCTTTCTTTCATTCTTTATATCGTGAAACATATAGCCTCTTGGCGTGAGTTTAATATGACTCCGGCAAGAGGCTATAATGTAATACATTTCTATGAACTTGAAAATAATCTATGCTATACTTCCTCTGTAATTAAACTTTGCTTTTTTTTGAAATTTCTTAACAGTTATGGCTCGTTAAAGGAGGTCTATGGTTAGCTATCGTTGCAAGCAATGCGGCGCACAGCTGGAGCTTGGCAGTGCCGGCGGATTTCAGTGTCCTTACTGCGGGGCAAGGGCATTCCTGTCCGATGCGGAATTTAAAGGGAATCATGAGTTTCGAAAGAAGCTTTTGGCCTATTACAAGGCGAAGGCCAGCGAGAAGGAAAATGACTATAGCGGCGATACTTTATGGGAAGAGCTGGGCACAGCCACATGCCCAATGGCAAATGGCAAGAACCTAACTCTTTCCTATATGGATAGCTATCATTATCCGGAGATGGTCTGCTACTTGTGCCGGGAGTCGGTGGTCTATGTTTTTGACCGAGAGGATGGGGCAAATGCTTTTATGCTGGGCTTAAATCGTCTTAGCTTTCCGGAAGCGGATGTAAAGTTATCAAGGTGCTTTCCGATGCTAAAGTCGAAGATTGCGTTAGATGCAGGGAAGCTTTGTCTGATTTTCACAAGAAAACCCTATTTTTATCCTGCGGAGGTCTTTGCCCCTTTTGCTTCGGAGCATTTGGCCTGGGTGATTTCCCGGATGGAAAATATCTGTTGCGCCCTAGAGTATTCGGAGCTTCAGCATGGGGATATTACGGCGACCACACTTTTTTTTAATTCCCTGACCCATGAGGGGATGCTCTTCGGGGATTGGAGAAATGTGGAAAGGAAGCATAGCAATCAGGATTTATCGGATTTACGAAAGACCGCAAAATCTGTGGCGGAAAATATTCATAGTCCGGCTCTTTTGGAGGATTTCTTATTGGCAGAGCCGGAAGGGGATGCCTTTCAGGACTTTGCCACATGGGATAAGGTGATTGAAGAGGGTTTTGGCGGTCATCATTTTGTGAAGATGAAATAGGAGGAAAATATGGGATACGGTAGCTATTCAGCATCAGATTGGCAGAAATTGAAAAGCAGTAGAAAGCTGTCCAATGGGCAGAGAGTAGAAGAAGTATTTACAAGAAGAGAATGTAATCCCAAGATGAATCCGAAATTCATCGGAACCAGAGAATGTTTCGACTCCGAGGAGCATCCCAATACAACCCCTATCGTTGTGGGCTTGGATGTGACCGGCTCCATGGGTTATCTTGCGGTGGAGTTGGCAACGGGCGCCTTAAATGAGCTGATTACCAAGCTTTATTCCACCGGCGCAGTGGCAGATCCGGCCCTAATGTGTGCGGCTTACGGAGATTTTCAGGATGCATCCCCTCTACAGGTCACCCAGTTTGAGTCGGATATTCGTATCGCCGAGCAGCTCTTAGACATTTATTTTGAAAATCATGGCAGTGGTCAGGTGGTACCTACCTGTCTTTGGGAATTCTTATCCCGCCATACCAATATTGATGCGGTGAAAAAGAGACAGCAAAAGGGCTTTCTCTTTACCATCGGAGATATGGCAGAGATTCGCAGTGATTCGGTGGGAGCAACGATTGCCCGGGTTATCGGAGATGATATTGGAACGAGTGTCACCAAAGAGGATTTGCTGAATGAAGTTAAGCAATCCTTCCATGTTTTCCATATCATGATTGGCGGAGAAAGCCAGGAAAATGAGAAGCTGCTTCCGGGGCATTGTATCGTGCTGGCACGACAGGATATTTCCTGTCTTCCGGAAATCATTATCAGTACCATTCAGTTACAAAAGGGTGCTGCTTTAGAGGAAGTTCTTGGGCGTTGGGATGAGATCAATCGTCCTGTGATTAGTGCGGCGTTAGCACAGCTATCTTTACAAAGGGATGAAGACATTTTCCTATGAGAACAATTTCGGTTATCGGCAAGAATTTCGGGGATGAGGGAAAGGGCTTTGTTTGCAGTCGTCTTGCCTCATCCCTTAAGAATGCGTTGATAATTAAACATAATGGCGGCTGACAGGCAGGGCACAAGGTAGAAGATACGGAAGGAAAATTGATCTTTATCCATCATCAGATTGGCGCCGGAGCGGAGTACCATGTGCCTACTTTATTTGCCGATAGCTTTATGCCGGACTTGTTTCAGCTGGGTAAGGAAGTGAAAGAGTTTACAGAGCTCTTCGGCTTTCAGCCCATTCTTTATTCTGAAAAAAATGTACGAGTAACCACCATAGATGATGTACTTTTAAATATGGGGGCAGAAGTTGCCAGAGGCAAGAATCGCCACGGTTCCTGCGGTATGGGTATAGAGGAATGTGTGCAGCGAAATGCCGCCGGATACGGAATTACCGTGGAAGAGCTTGCTACATGGACTAAGCAAGATTTATTAGACCGTTTAAAGCAGATTCAAAGAGAATATACGGAAAGAAGAGCAAAAATCTTGGGAATATATTCCTCGAATCCCTACTATGAGATGTTGCATAATGAGACGGTACTGGATAACTTTGTGGTAGAAGTGAAAGAGAATGTGAAGCTACTGACCTTAGTAGATGCGGATAGAACATGGCTGGAGGAGTTTCAAAATTTGATTTTTGAGACAGGACAGGGCTTGCTTTTGGATCAGGACTATGAAGCCTTTGCTCCCCATTTGACTTCTTCCAAAACCGGAATCCATAATCCGACCATCTTTTTAGAAAAACGAGGATTACCTTTAGAGGAAGCCCTCTATGTGACTCGCCCTTATGTTACCCGTCACGGAAATGGCCCTTTACCCTGTGAGGTGAAGCGTTCTGAACTTTCCGGAGTGGGAGAGGACCTGACCAACCAGCCTAATGAATGGCAGGGAATTCTGAGATACGCACGTCATAAGAGCTTAAAAGACTTTTTCGAGCCTGTACTAAGGGATAGAGATTCCTTAAATGATTTAAATCGTAAAGAACAGATAAAGACGAAAGGATACCCGGAGACCATGGAAACAACGGATGCTGTAGAAACTACAGAAACTACAGAGCATATAGTTGCCACAAAGCGCTTGACGCGCCCTGGGTTTTCTAAACTTCCTAAACTTTTTATCTTTATCACCCAGTTGTCGGAAACAGGAAATCAACTATACTTTGAAAAGGGGAGTATTCCCATTGAAACTCTTCAAAAAGCGGGAGAGGAGTTAGGAATTCATTGTATTTTAGATACTGAATGGAGATAAATATATTATTGGAGGAGATATGAGCATTACGGACGTTTTATTTTCTATTGTTGGAATAGAAGAGGGAGACGAAGATAAAAGTATGGAAGCTAGATTGCAAGATCAAGTAGGACAGTCTGAAATAATTCCTCCGGCGAACTGTA
>CAUSIX010000025.1:0-10506 GCA_963531555.1 uncultured Oribacterium sp. | reverse complement strand
TGGAAAAGCTATCCATGCTTCCTGCTTTTACCTGGATGCAGAAACTGGGCTCCAACATGATTTCCATGTTTATCGTCTTTGCTTTACTCTACTGGGTCGGCATGGCCAGAATTGTCCGTTCTCAAATCATGATTTTAAAGCAAAGTGAGTATGTTACAGCGGCAAGAGCTTTGGGAGCAGGCCCCGGAAGAATTATTTTCAAACACCTGATTGTAAACTGTATCGGTACTTTGATTGTGACCACTACACTGCAAATTCCGAGTTCCATCTTTACGGAATCCTTCCTTTCCTTCTTGGGACTGGGAGTACAGGCTCCGATGCCGTCCCTCGGTTCTTTGGCCAGTGCGGCACTGAACGGCTTTCAAACTTATCCGGAAAAACTTTTTGCACCGGCTTTCCTGATTTTTATCATCATTTTAAGCTTTAACCTCTTGGGAGACGGGCTTCGCGATGCCTTTGATCCCAAGTTAAAACAACAGTAAGAAAGGAGTAAATATGGCAGAAGAGTTTCTCGTAAATATCCAAGAAGAACGACTTTCCTTTTTTACTCCTGCAGGAGAGGTAAAAGCCTTAAATAATGTCAGCATTCAAATGAAGGAGGGAGAGGTTCTCGGTATCGTGGGAGAATCGGGTTCAGGAAAATCCGTTACAGCCTATTCCATTATGGGTCTTACCGCGCAAAACGGAAAAATTGTAGGCGGCACCGTGGATTTTAACGGACATGCCATTCAGAATATGACGGAAAAAGAGCTCCGTAAGATTCGGGGAAATGAGGTCAGTATTATTTTCCAGGATCCCATGACCTCTTTAAATCCGGTATGGACTATCGGAAACCAAATTGCGGAGGCGGTGTCTCTCCATACGGATAAGAAGGGGAAAGCGGCGAGAGACAGAGCAAAAGAACTTCTGGAGCTGGTTGGCATTAATGAACCGGAGAAAAGACTCAAACAGTATCCGCACGAGCTTTCCGGCGGTATGCGACAAAGGGTGATGATTGCCATCGCTCTAGCCTGTGAACCGAAACTTCTTATTGCCGATGAGCCGACGACTGCACTGGATGTGACGATTCAGGCTCAAATTCTGGAGCTTATGCAGGAATTAAAAAAGAAGCTTGGTATGGGAATCATCATGATTACCCATGATCTCGGAGTAGTGGCCTCTATGTGTGACTATATTGCGGTAATGTATGCCGGTGAAATTGTGGAATATGGTACAACCGATGATATTTTCTACAATCCGAAACACGAATATACCAAGGGACTTCTCCGGTCTATTCCGAAGTTTCATGAGAAGGATTATTCGAGGCTGGTTCCGATTGACGGGCAACCGGTGGATTTATTAAATCCGCCGAAGGGTTGCGGCTTTGCACCAAGGTGTGCATCTTGCATGAAGATTTGTTTGGAAGTAAAGCCTGAAAAGAATTATTACGAGGGCGTACACTATGCCAGATGCCTGTTACAGCAGAAAGAGGATTTCTTAAAGAACTCCGGAAAGGGGGAAGTATAATGGCGGATCATTTACTCGAACTCAGTCATTTAAAGCAGTATTTTCCCGTTGCCGGCAGTAAAAAAGTGGTCAAGGCGGTGGATGATGTTTCCTTCTTCATCAATAAGGGAGAAACCCTCGGCCTTGTTGGAGAATCCGGTTGCGGAAAAACGACCACCGGTAGATCGATTTTACGACTCCATGAGCCTACAGAAGGGAAAATCGTCTATGACGGGGAAGTGATTTTTGATTCCGAAAAGGGAATCAAGAAAAATATGCTTCCTTACAGAAGAAAGATGCAGATGGTTTTTCAGGATCCTTATGCGTCGCTTGATCCCAGAATGACTGTAGAGGATATTGTAGGAGAAGCTATTGACATTCATAAGCTTTGTAAGAATAAGAAGGAGAGAAGAGAGAAGATTTTATCCCTCCTTTCTACAGTAGGACTGAACTCCGAGCATGCGAACCGTTATCCGCACGAGTTCTCCGGAGGGCAGAGACAAAGAATAGGGATTGCCAGAGCGCTTGCCGTAAATCCCGAGTTTATTGTCTGTGATGAGCCGGTATCGGCTCTTGATGTCTCCATTCAGGCGCAGGTTGTGAATATGTTTGAGGATTTGCAGGAAAAGTTCGGCTTGACTTATCTCTTTATTGCGCACGACCTTTCCATTGTAAATCATATTTCATCCCGAATCGGAGTCATGTATCTGGGACACCTGGTGGAGCTTGCGGACAGTGATCAAATCACCTTCCACTCGATGCATCCCTATACCAGATCCCTTATCTCGGCAGTACCGATTGCCGATCCGAAGGTGGCTAGATCTTCACATAGAATTATCTTAAGCGGAGATGTACCGTCTCCTCTAAATCCGCCTTCGGGTTGCCCTTTCCGGACTCGTTGTCCCTATGCGGATGAGCAATGTGCATCGGAAACACCAAAATTCAAGGAAGAGCAGGCTGGACATTTTGTAGCTTGTCATCATTTAGACCGACTAAATTAGTTACCTGCTATCTTAGGATAGTGTTGATACAGAAAAGGAGGGTATATGAAAAAAACAAAATTAATTAGTGCTATGCTCCTTGCTGCAGTTTTACTTACAGCTTGTGGCGGAGCAAAGACCGTTGACGGCAAGTCCGGCAGTGATGCGGCAAGTGAACAAACTGCGGAAAAGACTTCTGCAGGCGGTTCTATCGATGTGCAGATCGGTTCTTCTCCGGAGACCATGGATCCGGCTTTGAATTCCGCTGCCGATGCTGCCAACATGATTCTTCATGCGTTTACGGGACTTCTTACGGTAGACAAGAATCAAAACATCGTGGGCGGTCTTGCCGAGAAATGGGAAACTTCTGAAGACGGGTTAACCTGGACATTCCACCTTCGCCCGGACTTAAAGTGGTCTGACGGATCCGACTTAACAGCAGAGGACTTTGTCTACAGCTGGAAGAGACTTGCCGATCCTTCCCTTGCGGCTCCTTATGGCTATGATTTATTGAATATGATTGAAGGCTATGATAAGGCCGCAAATGGTGACTTGGATGCTTTAGCTGTTTCTGCACCGGACAGCAGTACTTTTGTAGTAAAGCTAAGTAATCCCTGTACTTATTTTGATAAAATTGCTTCTTTCATCTCCACATCTCCGGTACAAAAAGCTACCGTTGAAGAAAATGGAGACGAATGGTCTACTAAGCCGGAGACCTATATTACCAGCGGTCCTTATAAAATGACGGAGTATGTAGACGGTGACCATATTACCTTTGAAAAGAATGACTACTACTATGATGCGGCAAATATCACCTTTGATAAAATTGTCTTTCATCTGATTTCCGATGATAATGCGGCATATACCGCATATAATCAGGGAGAACTCCTTCTTGCCAAAGCAATTCCTTCCGAGGAAATTCCTAACTTGGCCGGAAAAGAGGATTTCCATGTGGATCCCATGATGGGAACCTACTATGTGTCCTTTAATACACAGAAGGCTCCCTTTGACAACCCGAAGGTAAGAGAAGCACTTTCTCTGGCTATTGACAGAAACTATGTTGCCAACACGATAATGCAAGGCACTTATTCTCCGGCAGTGAACTTTGTAGGCCCCGGTATCAGTGATGCTGCAAAGGACTCTCAGTTTGCGGAAGTTACTAAGGAAAAATACGGTGATTTCTTCAACAATGATGACTACGAAGCCAATTTTGCAAAGGCAAAGGAACTTCTTGCCGAAGCGGGCTACCCGGACGGCCAAGGCTTCCCGCAATTTTCTTATCTCACGAACGATACCGGATATCACAAGGCTGTAGCGGAGTATCTGCAGGACGTATGGAAGAAGCTTGGCCTTAATATGACGATTGATATCCAGGAGTGGAAGACGGTTACGGCAAATCGTCGAAACGGAAACTTTGATGTGGCACGTAACGGTTGGGTAATGGACTATGATGATCCTTCCAATATTATCAACCTCTTTGAAACTGGTAACGGTAACAATGACGGTAAGTACAGTAATCCGGAATTTGATAAGCTTGTGGAAGAAGCAAGAAGCACTGCTGATGTGGAAAAGCACTATGATTACCTTCACCAAGCGGAGCAGGTACTCTTAAAAGACTACGGTATGGCTCCTATAGCTTACTACAGCGAGTTCTATCTCAAGAGTCCGAAGCTTCAGAACGTATGGTATTCTCCGACAGGATATTACTACTTCATGTACGGAACCTTGGCAGAATAATTTCCAAAATAGGGAAAACTTAAGTTTTCTTTTATGACGAAAAAGGCTCGGAAGAATTGCCGAGCCTTTTTTTGTATGGTAAACTAGGGCATTAGAAAGAGGAGAATTTTATGGAAAAAAGAAGAGTGATGTTGAAGCTTTCCGGAGAGGCTCTAGCCGGAGAGAAGCATTTCGGATTTTCCGATGATGTTATTTTTAGAGTAGCGGATCAGGTAAAAAGAGCGGTAGACAGAGGCATAGAAGTAGCCATTGTAATCGGCGGTGGAAACTTCTGGAGAGGAAGACAGTCCGAGCAGGTAGACCGGTATAAGGCAGATCAGGTCGGCATTCTTGCGACACTCATGAACTGCATCTATGTTTCGGAAATCTTCCGAATCAGCGGAATGAAGACCAGAATTATGTCTTCTTTTCCCATTTCCGATATGAGTGAGGTTTTTTCCAAGGACGAAGCGAATAAGGCTTTACAAAATGGAGAAGTGGTATTCTGTGCCTGCGGTACGGGGCATCCCTATTTTTCCACTGACACCGGCGTAGTGCTCCGCGCACTGGAGCTCACATGTAAGGAAATTCTCCTTGCCAAGGCCATTGATGGAGTTTATGACAAGGATCCGAAGAAGTTTCCCGATGCCAAGAAATACGATACACTCAGTATTGAGGAAGTGGTGGAAAAGCGTTTGCAGGTAATTGACCTTTCCGCATCCATCCTTTGCCTCGAGAACCGCCTCCCGATGTCCGTATTTTCCTTAGAGGAAGAGGATGGCATCTTCAAGGCTCTTCTCGGAGAGCACAAGGGAACAAGAGTGACTGCGGATTAAACTTAGGTCTGATTCGATAGCATAGATTTATACTTAGACAGTACTTGATATTGGCTTTACAAAAGTGATTTCCTATTTTTATAAAATAACGATTATAATTTCTAAAACACAGTAGAAAAGCGAAGAAAGAAGAGGACTGAAAAATGGATGATCAATTTACAATCTATATTGAGAAAATGCATAAGACTCACGACAACTTAATGAGTGAGCTCGCGACGATTCGTGCCGGTCGTGCGAATCCCCATGTTTTAGATCGAATCACTGTGGATTACTATGGTACGCAGACCCCGATTCAGCAGGTAGGTAATATCTCCGTTCCGGAAGCAAGAATCATTCAGATTCAGCCATGGGATAAGTCTGTGATGAAGGAAATCGAAAAAGCGATCAATATGTCCGACCTCGGAATTAATCCTACAAACGACGGACAGGTGATTCGTCTTGTGTTCCCTGAACTTACTGAAGAGAGAAGAAAGGAACTGACTAAGGATGTAAAGAAGAAGGGCGAAGCGGCAAAGGTTGCTATTCGAAACATCCGAAGAGATGCCATGGATTTGGCTAAGAAGCTGGAGAAAAATGCGGAGATTACCGAGGACGATTTAGCAAGACAGACGAAGGATATTCAGGAGCTCACCGACCACATGATTGAGAAGATTGATCAGTCCGTGGAAGCAAAGAACAAGGAACTCCTTACAGTATGATGGAAAACACGGAGCGCTTTCCAAAGCACATTGCCATTATTTTGGATGGAAACGGTCGTTGGGCGGCTTCTCGCGGGCTTCCGAGAGCCCTCGGCCATAAAAAAGGCTGTGAGACCTTGGAACAGATTGTAGAAGACTGCGCAAGGCTTGGCGTATCCTATTTAACCGTATACGGTTTCTCCACAGAAAATTGGAAGCGCTCTGAAGAAGAGGTTGGAGCGCTTATGCAGCTTTTTCGTTTCTATATGAAAAAGCTTATTTCCGTTGCCAATGCAAATAATGTGAAAGCGAAGATGATTGGCGAGAGAAGTCGTTTTTCCGGGGATATTCAGGAAGGGATCCGCGCTTTGGAAGAAAGCACGAAGGGCAATACGGGAATGGAGTTTATTTTTGCCGTAAACTATGGCGGAAGAGATGAAATCATTCGTGCAATGCATCGCTTTTCTGAAGAATATAGGGGAGAGAATTTGAAAGATGCTTTAGCTCATCTTACGGAAGAGCAGCTTGCTTCCTACTTGGATACAAAAGATATTCCCGACCCTGACCTTGTTATCCGTACCTCCGGGGAATTTCGGACTTCGAACTTCCTTTTATGGCAATCTGCCTATTCCGAGTATTATATTACGGATGTGCTCTGGCCCGACTTCAATAAGGAAGAGCTTTTAAAAGCGATAGAAAGTTACGGAAAAAGGGAAAGAAGATTTGGCGGAAGAAAAAAATAGAGGGTTAGGGGTAGATGGAGAAACTAAACGAAACGGAAGAAATAAAAAATAGAGAAGACCGTGTGAATGCACCTCCTAAAGGACAGAACGAGAAGAAGCTGTCCTCCTTTTTTGTGCGATTAGCAAGCGGAATTGTCTTACTGCTTCTTTTATTTATCATTCTTCCTGCAGGAGGAAATCTACTGTTATTCTTTAATTTCATTTTATCTATTTTTGCCTGCTATGAGCTTCTGCATTGTTTTTCCTTTCATAAGGAGAAAATGTCGATTTTCCCCTACCTTTTTATTTCTCTGCATTACCTTGCACTTTTCTATGGGAAGCATTTTGAAATGGTTCTTATGCTGGTTTATTTCATTCTGCTCTGTGTAGACTATGTCCTGTTTTATCCGGAAAAGACAATTCGGGAGATTTGCCTGTATTTTCTGATTCTACCCTATGCGGGAATCATGTTTTCCTACCTTTATCAGACAAGAGGAGTCATGCATGGAAAGATTCTGGTTTGGCTGATTTTTCTATCGAGTTGGGCAGCGGATACCTGTGCCTATGCCGTAGGGATTCTTTTCGGAAAGCACAAAATGACACCGGTTTTAAGTCCGAAAAAGACCTGGGAAGGTGCTATCGGGGGAGTTCTCGGCTCTTTTCTTTTAACTTACCTTTACGGACTGTATAATAATCAAGTCTATGACGGATTTTTCCATTCCCCTGTTAAGCTTGCGATTTCTGTCGCCTTTGCCTCTCTTTTTTCCATTGTGGGAGATTTGACGGCTTCCGGAATCAAGCGGGATTTTGGAATCAAGGATTACAGTCATTTGATACCCGGACATGGCGGAATACTGGACCGCTTTGATTCGGCACTCTTTACTGCTCCGATTATCTACTTTGCTTTGGTTCTTTTTGTGAAATAATGTTTTTAGATATTCGTCGTTTAACATTAAGAGTATTGCAGTCTGTTTTTTAAGACAGATTTTTATAAGATGAACTATTCTATATTTCTGTAAGAAAGCCGCTTTTATAGGACTCTAAGTTCATAAGATGTTGCTTTCATAAAAAGCTACTTTTTCTAAGATTGTGTGAATCGAGGATAGATATGAATATTGTGATTTTGGGGTCTACAGGCTCTATCGGCACACAGACCCTGGAACTTTTAAAAGACCATACGGAATATAAAGTGCTTGCCCTTTCTGCCGGAGAAAATATTTCACTTTTGGAAGAGCAGGCGCGGGAGTGGAAGCCGAAGTATCTTTGCGTTTTCCATGAAGATAAAGCAAAACTTCTGAAAGAGCGCTTTCAATCAAGTTATAATCGTGACAATACACTCGATTCGGAATCTGCCGAGAACAGTATATGTTACGGAAAAAAAAAGAGCGAAAAAGATAGCTATTCTCCTGTGATTTACTCCGGAATGGAAGGCCTTATTCAGCTTTCCGCCTTGGAGGAAGCCGATATGATTGTAATCAGCGTAGTGGGAATGGTCGGAATACAGCCCACTATTTCGGCTATTCAGGCCGGGAAAAAAGTAGCCCTTGCCAATAAAGAAACATTGGTCTGTGCCGGGCATTTAATCAATGACTTATTAAAAAAGTCGAAGGCAAAGCTTTTCCCTATTGATTCCGAGCACTCCGCAATCTGGCAATGCTTAAGAGGAGAAAAGGCGGAAGAAGTCGAGAAACTCATTTTAACGGCTTCGGGAGGGCCTTTCTTCGGCCTCACAAAAGACGAAATGAAGGGAAAGAAGAAGGAAGATGCCTTAAAGCATCCCAACTGGTCTATGGGAAGAAAGATTACCATAGATTCCGCTACCATGGTGAATAAAGCGCTGGAAGTTTTGGAAGCGCATATTCTTTTTCATATTCCGATTGAAAAAATCCAGGTTGTCATTCAGCGGGAGAGTATTATCCATTCTGCGGTACAATTTCGAGACGGTGCAATCAAGGCGGAACTGGGAGTCCCTACCATGCGTGTTCCCATAGCTTATGCCGTTTTTGAAGAAGAGAGAGAAGATTATAAGGGAGAGATGTTGGATTTTACAAAGGCGATGTCTCTGCATTTTTATCCCCCTTCTTATACCGATTTCCCGGCTCTAGCCTTAGGACGGTCTGCAGGACTGAAGGGCGGTTCCATGACGACCGTTTTTAATGCGGCAAATGAAGAAGCGGTTGCCCTTTTCCTTCAGGATAAAATAGCCTTCCTTTCCATTCCGGCTTTAATAGAAAAGGCGATGCAGCTGCATGAGAAGGACTGGAAGGCTTACCCTTCTGTAGATGAGATACTTTCTATTGAACGCTGGGCAAGGAACTGTGTAGAAGAGAATGCAAATCAGGTAGAAGTATAGATCTTAGGAGAAAGCCAATGAAGGCTTATAATGAAAATGATTTTAGATTTTAATACAAGATAGTATAGAGATTAATGATTTAAACAAGTAAAGGAGTAATTTTGAGTATTGTTTTGGCGTTACTTGCCTTATCGTTTTTGGTTTTTTTTCATGAATTAGGTCACTTTTTGGCGGCGAAGTTTTTTAAGGTCGGTGTTTTGGAGTTTTCTATCGGAATGGGGCCTCGGATTCTTTCCGGCGTCTTCCGTAACACAAGATACAGTTTGAAACTTCTCCCCTTAGGCGGAAGCTGTGCGATGCTCGGAGAGGATGCGGCAGGCAGCGGTGATTTTTCGACAGCGAAAGGGGAAGAAGAGGAAGATGTCCTGGACTTTGATGGCGTAGTTTTTTCCAAGGAAGACTTGGAAAAATACAGCTTCGAGAAGAAACCCGCCTGGCAAAGATTTATTATCTGCTTTGGCGGTGTATGGCATAACTTTCTTTTGGCCTTTCTCTTTGCCATTATTCTTACGGTAAATATCGGTACGGAATTTCCGATTATCGGAGCCTCCTCTACTGTAGAGACGCCGGCTATGGAAAGCGGTTTACAAGATGGAGATAGAATTGTAGCTATTGCCTTTGCCGACGGAAGTAAACGCTCCCTTGCCACCTTGCAGGAGCTGTCGATTTTTCTTGAGCTTCATCAGGAGGACTTTAAGAAAGGAGAGATTAAAGTCACTGTACTTCGAGAGGGAAAGAAAGAAAGCTTTAGCTTTAGTCCCTATCGGGATCCGGAAACGGGAAGATATCGCCTTGGAGTGCAATTAAAAAACGGAAGGGCCAAGGCGAATAATTTATTTCAAGTTTTTGAGTACAGCTATTACGAATTCCGCTTTAATGCACGAATTGTCTTTGACAGCCTCGCCATGATTCTAAGAGGAAAGGTTTCCAGACAGGATGTGATGGGGCCGGTAGGAACCGTGGCCGTGATTGGCGGTGCGGTACAGCAGTCCAGCTCCGGAGGTCTTCGCCTAACGATATTGGTTTTAATGAACCTTTCTCTTATGCTTAGTGTAAACCTCGGGATAATGAATTTACTGCCGATTCCGGCGCTCGACGGCGGAAGACTCCTATTTATTCTTCTCGAAATGCTTCTTCGTAAACGCTTAAATCCGAAGTGGGAGGAGAGAATCAATACCGTAGGAATGGCTATTTTACTGCTTCTCATGGTAGCAATCGTCTTTAACGATGTATTCAACCTGTTTACGGGAGTGTATTCCAAGTTGTTAAACTAATCTGTAGTACAGCTGAAATACAAAGAGGAATGAGTAAAAATGTGTTTTAGGGAAACATTGAGGAAGTCTATAAAACAGTGTTCATCCGGTGATTTTTTGAAATTGAAATAATCCGGCAAAAAGGGGAAAAACAATGATAAAACGAACGGAAACTCGAGTAATTGAACTCGGAAAAAAAGAAAAAGGACTTTACCCATCCCTTCCCTTAAAAATCGGCGGAGGGAATCCCGTGGTATTGCAATCGATGTGCAATACCAAGACGGAGGATATAGAGGGAAGTCTTTCCCAGATTCGCGCCTTAAAAATTGCGGGTGCGGATCTGGTTCGTTTAACGGTTCCGACAAAGGAAGCGGCAATTGCCTTTGGAAAAATCCGAGAGGAATCCCCTCTTCCCATGGTGGCGGATATCCACTTTGATTATCGCTTAGCCATCCTTGCTATGGAAAATGGTGCTGACAAAATC
>CAUSIX010000024.1:0-10710 GCA_963531555.1 uncultured Oribacterium sp. | reverse complement strand
GACGGTGTAAGTGCAGGAGAAGGCAGAAAGAGCAATAACAATACCTATTGGTTCTACTTCAATCAAAGCACCGGGGAGAAGCTTTACGCAAAGAATGAACGTGTTACGGTAAAAACGATTGATAATCTCTCCTATGGCTTCGATGAAAACGGAACCATGGTGACCGGATGGGCAAGAACCGCTGACGGAAATCCGGAAATCGCAGGATATTCCTATTTTGCAGAGAAAAATGACGGCAAGTTCAAAATGGGGCAGCGCATTTCTGCAAGCTGGTATGCCACAACAGGTCCCGAGGGAGACGGCACGAGCCTTTCTACCGGAAATGTGGAGTGGTTCTATTTTAAAAACAACGGACATCCGGCCGCAGGAAACAACTCCGTCTATGAAGTCCAGCGCATCGGAGATAAGCGCTATCTCTTTAACGAGAAGGGCAATCCCGTATACGGTATCCAAAAGGGAAAGACCTCCTCTAACGCGACTGAAGCTTATTATTACTGTGGAAAGAACGAAAATGACAGCTCCGTAAAGACCGGAAAGATGAACTTAATTGACGGAGACGGGGAAAATATCAGCTGTTTCTTTGACAACAACGGAAAGGGCTTCACCGGGATCAAACAAGACTATGTGTACTTTAACGGACGTCTGCAGAAGGCGGAAAAAGGCTCACATTATCAAAAAATTACCCTCCCCGGACAAAACAGAAGCTATGTCATTAATGAATCCGGAAGAGTGATGAAGTCCAGAACGAAGTATAGAGATGCTGACGGAAACAAGTGGTCCGTTAACGCAAGCGGTGTTATCACCTTGGACGAGGGTCTGGACACGGTGGACTTGCTCTCCCCTGCTGTGACGGAAACGGATTAATAAAAGCATTCTTGAGGTATCGGGCAAAGTGTAGCCGGTACCTCTTTTTTTGCCTTATAAACCTTCTTTAATCTTCCTATACCCCTTTCTTTATTCTTCTTATCTCTCTTTCTTTATTCCTCTTATTCCGCTTCTTTATTTTTCTTATTCCCCTTCTTTATTTTTCTTATTCCTCTTCTCTTGACGAAAAAAGGAATCCGTCCTAATATAAGAAGGTCGCTAGGGGCGCTGTATGCTGAGAGGTGAAAACCGACCCTTTAACCTGACCCGGATAATGCCGGCGTAGGGAAGCTATACGATTTGCCCCTCCCTGCCGTTTTTGGCGTAAAGGAGGTTTTTTTTATGAAAAAAAGTACAGAAAAGTTAGCCTTTTCAGGAGTTTGTATTGCCCTGTCCATGGTGCTGGGAATGGTTAAATTATTTTCCCTTCCTATGGGAGGCTCCGTGACTGCCTGTTCCATGCTCTTTGCCACTCTGCCGGGCTTCTTCTTCGGAACCGGCTACGGTCTACTTTCCGGTTTTGCCTACGGCTTGATCAGCTTTTTCTTAAAGCCGGAATTTTACAGCCCCGCACAGTTTGTGGTAGATTACATCTTTGCCTTTTCCGCTCTGGGCATTTCCGGATTCTTCAGTAATAAAAAGAACGGCTTATACATCGGCTATATTGCCGCCTGCCTCGGCCGTTTTGTTTTTGCTTTCTTATCGGGTCTCTTGTTTTTTGCCGCCTATACCCCCGAGGGAATGACGCCTGTCTGGTACTCCTTCGCTTATAATATCAGCTACATCAGCATCGAAGCGGTCATCACTGTCGCCCTCTTACTCATGCCCGCCGTACATAAGACCATTTACCGTTTAAAGGGAAGATTCACCGAGGCTAAAGCCCATCAGTACTCATAAGAACATCGCCATATATAGGGGAAGAGAAAGAACACCATTCTCTTTCCCTATATTTCCATCGTGAAACTTATACGCTTGCTCTATATTTTTCATTTCCAAAATGTTGATTTTTAAAAATTTTTTCTTTCTAAAATGTTGATATATCATCATTTTAACTTTCTAAAATGTTGATATATCATCATTTTAACTTTCCATAATGTTGATGTCAATTCATTCGTTATCCTCTTCCTCCGTTTAATGCCTTCCAAAGACGCGGAGAAAGCTTCTTTAATCCCTTTCCCGTAAGATACGCTAAAAAAAGGCAATAGGCAGGACTTAAAAGATAAAAAAGCAGTTTTACAGCCTCCTCTTTTCCGCTTCCCGAAAAACCTGTCGGATTCCTTTCCAAAGAAGCATACAGGACATTTTGCAAGAAAAACCATAGACGAAGAAAAAGATAGT
Organism: uncultured Oribacterium sp.; assembly: GCA_963531555.1. Lineage (GTDB taxonomy): Bacteria > Bacillota > Clostridia > Lachnospirales > Lachnospiraceae > Oribacterium. The sequence continues at coordinate 8,508 of CAUSIX010000024.1, read as the reverse complement.
GCACCGCATAGATATAGAAGTTCATTTTCGAAAGGCTTTCCAAGACAGATAAGATGCCATGAGCGCTTCCTATTTTTCGGACTTTCTCTTTCTGAACTCCCTCTCTCCGGGCATTGAATCTCACTTCCGCCCTTTTACAATCCATTTTTCGAAAGAGAAAAAGAAAAAGGAAAAGGATGAACAGAGCCATACTGATTCGATACAAAACCGTAGTTATGAGAAGAATCCCGATTGCGTGCGGAAGTAAAGTATTACTATAGCAAAATACAGCAAACGCGAACAAAGAAAATGCCGACAGTCCGGGCAGTACTCCGGACATAGCTCCGGACGTCACTCTGAACTGCCCTCCGGACATAGCCCCGGACGATACTCCAGACGATACTCCAGACCGCCCCCCATGCAATACTCCGTCAAACCGTCCGGACGTCACTCCAACTCCGCACTGTCTCCTCTCCCAAAGAAAAGCGACAGAGCCTCCAAGTGAATAATAAAATGCCGCGTCCTCGTTTAAAAAAGGAATATCCAGCTGACGGTAAATCAAAAAAAGAAAGAAAAGCGGAAACAGTAAAATGAGATACCGCGCTTTTTTCTCTCCTTTCGCCTTCCGTGCCTCTCCTTTCCTTATAAAAAGGGCAAAAATAGCCATGAAGGGAAAGCAGAAACTTAAGAGAATAAGCTGATAAAAATACCAGAAAACGGGATTAAAGCGGTAAAGAAATATTCCCTCCGCTACCGTTTTCAGGCTCCACCCCGCCTTCCCGAAGGAAAGATAGAGTAGCGTCATCATCGTATTCCAGATAAGGTAAGGGAGAATATCGGAAAATACTCTCGACTTTTCTTTTCTCAACCAATCATTTCTACTGTGAAGCCCCTTTAGGAAAAGAAAACCGCTTAAAAAAAAGAAGCCCGGGACAGCAGCCTGCCCCAAGAACTCCGAAAAGAAATACTCGATTTTGATCAGAAAAGAAGTAGAAAAAAAGCCCGTATTCGGGACCGCCTGTAAAGCAGTAACAGGAAAATGCGTGCTGTGCACGAAGATAACCAATACGGACAAAAAAAGAGAATAGAAGGGCAAAAAGGAAAAGGAAGAGCAGGAAGCGGAAACGGAGGGCTCCGCAGAAGAAAAGGAGGGTTTCAGAGGAGATAATGAATGCTTCTCCTCTCTTCTCCCTTCGGCGAAAAATACGCCCTTTTCCTTAGCCATTTCCATTCCTATCCCCTTTATCCTTCGTTCTATCTCCTTATTCTCTATAAAAAGCGATTACATATCATCAAACTCAATCGTAAATTGTGCCGTCTCTGATGCTCTGTGCTTCTTGTATTCCGCAACGCGGGCATTGATTCTTCCAACCGGATCCAAGATAGAAGAGATGGAGATGTCATGGTTCATATTGTCAATAAGGAGCGCAATATACTTCGACATATCTACATTGATATACCACTCTCTCTTTAAAAGCTCTTCCGACTGGTAAATCAGGTTTGTCGTCAACACTCCGGATAAGATTCCTGCAGCACAAGCCTCATCAAATTTATTTAAACCGTTTGTAAAAAGCCCGAAAGTACAACATGCAAACACTCTCTTTGCCTTTCTGTCCTTCAGTGCCTTTGCCGTATCAATCAGGGACTCTCCGGAAGAAATCATATCGTCAATGATGATAACATCTTTTCCTTCTACATCCGATCCCAAAAACTCATGCGCCACAATCGGATTTCTGCCGTTCACCACCTGCGTATAGTCTCTTCTCTTATAGAACATACCCATATCGAGACCGAGCACATTGGCATAATAAATCGCACGATTCATACCGCCCTCATCCGGAGAAATCACCATCATATGATCCTTATCAATGTCCAAATCCCGCACATTCAGAAGAAGCGCCTTGACAAACTGATAAGTACAGGAAACGTTGTCAAAGGAGTCCCTCGGAATCGCATTCATAACCCTCGGATCGTGAGCATCAAAGGTCAGAAAGTTCTCCACGCCCATCTCATGAAGTTCCTGCAACATCATGGCGCAGTCCAAAGACTCCCTTCCCGAACGCTTATGCTGCCTGGACTCATACATAAACGGCATAATCACATTGATGCGTTTTGCCTTCCCTGTCGTTGCGGCAATAAGTCTCTTCAAATCCGCATAATGATCATCCGGTGACATATGGTTTACATGACCGAAGATAGAGTAAGTCATGGAATAATTCATCACATCTACCATAAAGTAAATGTCTACACCGCGAACCGTCTCCAAAATCTCCCCCTTGGCTTCTCCCGTTCCGAAACGAGAAATCCTCGTGGGCACGATAAAGTTTGCTTTCTGATAGCCGGAAAAAGCAATCGTCTCCTTATGCTCACTTTCTCTCTGCTCTCTCCAAGAGACCAAATACTCATTTACCTTCTGCCCAAGCGGCGCAATGGACTGTAAAGGCATAAGTGCCAAAGGTCCCACGGGAATCCGCTCAATAAACTGTGAAGTTCTAGAATCCGACATGACTTTTCCTCCCTAAAATACAACGGGTATTTTCATGTCCCTTTCTTGAAAATACCCTTCACCACTTCCTATACCGTTAAAACAAAAGCTGTCAAACTACACTCTAAAAATACTAGAAATACAGAATAAATACAAGCGAATCTCACTGTCCAAGTCTCAAATCTCTTCCATAAAAAGGTATAATCTCATAATCCGACATGATTCTGGATACTACTCGATCCGAATACAGCTCCCGGAGGTCCTTAAAATTCAGGTTTGTGGAAATCATCATCGTTTTTTTTGCCAGAATTCTCTGATTTAAAAGGTTGAAAAAACGGGAAGCCGTGAAAGAGTTGGAAAACTCCGTGCCCAAATCATCCAAAAGAAGAACCTCGGCTTCCATAATGTACTCATCTTCCATTCCCTCTCTCATGAGTTTGGAAAAATGGCGGAACAATCCGTCCGCTGTAAAATACAGCACGCCGATACCTCTATCCAGTAACGCTTTCGCAATACAATGCAGGAAAAAGGTCTTCCCTGTCCCCGTACTGCCCGTGAAAATAAAATTCCCCTTATTCTCAGGGTAACTTGCCGTATAAGTACGAAAATAATCGCGAAGTTCCAAAATATACTCTCGCACCGTTTTATTTCCCGTCTCAGCCAAACGTTCCCGATTGTCAAAGCGTTCCGGCTGAAAACGGGAAAAGTTCTCCCGATCCAAAATCTCCCCCATCATGGATTGCTTATACAAAAGCTCTCCCTGCAACGTCAGGAAGCACCTGCACTTTCTTCCTTCATGCACTCCCGTATCATGGCAAAGCGGACAGCTGTATTTCGGCTCCAAATCGGAAAGTCTATAGCCGATTTTCTGTAAAAGCAGTTCCTTTTTCTCCCGAATCTTTTCTATAGAAGAGCGGAGAGATGCGATTGCTCCTTGCTCCCCTTCCCCTGCCTTTTCCGCAGCAGAAATAGAAAGACGGCGAAGTTCTTCCGAAAGTGCGGCATATTCCGGCAGCTTTTCCAGTACTTCCCTCTCCTTCTCTAAGGCTTCCCTTTCCGCTATAAAACGGCGATTCGAGAGAATCTCCCGGATTTCATGGAACTGCCCTTCGTTTAATGCCATGCTTTATCTTCCTCCCTGTTGCAGAATCTTCAGCGCCTTCTGTTTTGCCAGAGAATCGTAATCGACCTCCTCCTGCTTAAAATTGATAAAGCGATTGCCTGCTTTTTCCGTAGCGGAAGTGCGAGTCGCCCCCGCCTTTCTCTTGTTCAAACTCTTCGTCAGTTCAAAATCCCGAATATGTTCCTGCGCCTGCTTCACCGTTCTGATTCCCTGTGCATGCCAATCCAAGGCGACCTGCTCCATATACCTCGGAGCGGTCTTTTGCAGTCCGGCACAATAATCCAGTAAAAATTCAATCAGCTCCGCATCCATGGCAAGATACTCCACCATATATTCCAGCTTCTGCACATGGCTTCTACTTACACCGCCCGGAAGGAGATGCTTTGCTACATAAAGAATTCCTTCAAACATTTCTTCATCGATTTCCCGCTTTTTCTCTACGGAAGAGGACGAACCATCTCGGTTTTTCTCATCAAAAAAAGAAGTCTTCCTATAATGCTGTTCCCTCTTCATTTCGAGCCTTGCTTCCGACTGACGCGCAGCTTCTTCGTTTCGAAGCTCCTCCTCCGCAAGTTTCGTCACACCCTCTTGGAAGATTCCTTTCTTCTCCCAGTAAGAAACAGCTCTCATCACATCATGGTCTGTCAGATTCAGCTCATCCGCAACAATATGCAATTTTATATTTGTGCTGCAATGCCGAAGCAAGTAAAGATAGACCCGTACATACTCTCCGTTTGCCTCTCCTAAAAGCTCATCTATAAATGCATTGGGAACACAAGTGATATCTGCTTGCATACCCTCCAGAAACTGTATATCCATGTCTTTCTTTTCCCTCTGTTTCCCCCAAAATCATCTTCGTTTTGCATTCTAGCACAGGCAAATCAACTCTTCAATGGCAGTGCTCCACAAGTTTATCCACAGGACTTATCCACAGCGATGTGGATAATGTGGGTTTCTTTTTTGTTCTATTCTAAAGTGTAGTATTTACAGGGCTTCCCACCTCTCCATATTTCTAAAAACAGCGGATTTATCCACATTTCCTTGGTGGATTTCCAAAAAAAACGCTTTCATGAAAATAATTTTTAAAATACTTCTCTAAACACTTCTTCTATAAGCCCAGTTAGAGCACGCAAACGACACAAAGCGAAAAAGACTTGCCCCCCTAAGGGTAACAAGTCTTTTTACAATACCACAAAAGCTACGATTTCTCTTTTTTAAATAGGAGCTCAATCGTTATGCCTTTTGACCTGATTTTTTCGCTTTCCTCCTCTGTCCGAAGCCCCAGAAGGTCAAGGAAAGCATAGCGGTGAGAGCAAAAAGCCCGTATAGAGCCATAATGCTGTTGTCCCCTGTGGCAATCCTTCTTATCGCCCTAAGAACCTTCGGTGTCTTCTTAAAGATGTCTACCGGGTTGATAACCGGTCTGCTTTCTCCTTCTACCGTCGGAATCTTCGGATCCGGGTTGGAAGGGTTCGGCGTGGACGGATTCGGCGAGGAAGGATTCGGTCCCGGCGTGTTTCCACCGCCTCCGCCTCCCGGATTGTTCGGAGAACCGCCTCTTTGATAGCTGTTGTTAAAAGCAATCTCTCCGTTCTTCTTCGTACAGCCTTCACGCCCTGTCCAATATACGGCATATAAATAGGGATTTACGGGATTACCGTCCTTATCCACCGTAAGCCGATACACCTTAACAACAAGGGTATACCCCTTACTGTCATAAGTAAAATGTTCTTGATTCCCCGGTACCTGACTTATCGTGTACTTGTATTCACCGGGATTCGTATAAACCATCTCATTAAATTCCAGCGCATAATCTCTCGCACCTGAACCGCTGACTTGTATTTCACTGGGACTTGCCAGCGGCGCTGACGGGTTAACCGCTTCTCTTTCTATCTTAATCCGATAGGTCTCCTCGGGAGCTGAACCGGACACAATAAGCTTAACAGGAACCTTTACCGTAACCGGCTCTTCCGCCAACGCTACCATAGAAAGTCCTGCTGAAAGGAAAAGCACAGCCGATAGTACCCTCACGGCTCTTACTATAAACTCTTTCACTTTCATCTCCGTTACTCCTCCCCTTCTGGGTCAACTCTTACCATAACCACTGCTCGTCCGTTTGTTTCCAGCGACACACAGGTGGATAGTGCCATCACCTGATCCGATTCTTTCATCCCGATATCCCTAAAATGAGTAGCATGTTCTTTAAGATAATTGACAAGATTCATAATCTGTCCTTTTTTATCATCGACACTATAAATCATCCTGTCATAAGCATCACACTCTATTGCGGCAAAAACTTCTAAGTTTCTCGCCCTTCCATCCGGTAAAAAAAGATGGCCTGTTCGGTTTTTTTCAAAATAATCCTCATCAAGAAACTCCATCACATCGCCATACATAGCCCCATTCTCAACATGATGTCCATAGGTCAGCATGTATGGGTCACTGTAGTCCGGTTTATTTTCAGCAGTTAAAAATATAGCGCCGGATAAGGCAAACTCTCCTGTCGCATCTTTGTTGATATACTCCATGTCATCTTTTCCCTGTACCATAGGGTAATCAATGTGCGTTCCGTCAAGGGTAATCCACCCCCTCGTATCCGGATTGATTGCCAGAAGCTCTTTAAGGCTTAACCTAGTTTCTTCCGGATTGTTTAAATCGGGCTTGTACTTCAGAAATCCTTTACTTAGAAAGGCACCTGTCATAGTTACGTAAGTATCCCAAAGAGAATAACCTCCATAGGACAACATCACTACCATGAGTATAATTGCAAGAAAAGATAATAGCTTATCTCCTAATCGTGCGGCTCTTGCTGCTACATTCATGCACTATCCTTTCCACTCCTTTATCTGCACACTGTGTGTACACAATAGACTTTGATTTCTTATCGACATCCTAATCAAAACCTATAATCTACATACCTTGTAGCATGATAGATTGGGCTCTCCTGCTCTACATCATCTAAAGTACTTTTAGGCCAATCCGTCTCGCTATTTTCAGTATTCCTCCCGGGGGTAATCCCCCGGGATTCCTACTGATTCAAAATTTCCTTCCAAAACTGCCAAGCTTGGAGAAGAAGATTTAATTACTCGGCAGCTCTTTCGGAAATATTTTGAAACGTGTTAAGAAATGTAGAGAAATTATTCCTCTTCCTTCTTACGATTCAAGAATACTACACCCATTCCACCGGCAACAGCAAGCATAAGAGCATACGGAGCAACATTCATTACAAGACCTGTCGGTGGGGTATAAAGCTTCTTGTTCTCTACTTCAACCTTTGCTTCATCCTCTTTTAGAGTGAAAGCTCCCGTATTTTCAATATCTTTGTTGTTATTATCTTTAGCAGGTACAATTGCAGAGAGATAAGTCTTACCTGCAGGACTTGTATCCTTAACCGTCATTACATACTCATTCTTACCCTCTCGAATGATAACCTCATCACCTACAGTTAAGCCATAGATATGGATACCATCTTCATGACTTACTTTGAATGCTGCACTTTCTACATCTGCTGTAAGAGCCTTGAATCCTAATGCATAGTCAGCTTTCTTGCTAACCGGTTCAACATGATACATTTCCGGAATCTCATTACCATCACGATCTTTTTGAAGTGCTTTCTTCTCTTTCGGCTTAATTGTTACATAAAAGTCGAATTTTTCTTGCATGTTAGCATATCCGCCTTTTATAATCTTCTTCGTAATCTCTACATCGTGTGTGGTATCGTTAGGATTATCGCCGGGAGGTGTTACAGGAGGAGTATCCGGATTATCGGGCGGATTATGCTTTCCGTAGTTGTTATTGATTTGGGTAACCTTCTTGCATATTGGGTTATTCTTCGCATCCTTTACTGCAACAAATTCAGTAGCGAATTTGTCATTTCCTGCATCATCCTGATATTTAAATACATAAACCTTATATTCTGCCTTAGAATAGATAACGCCTTCGTATCCAGAATTCTTCTCTGTCAGCTTATAAACATATACACCGTTGTCTTTTCCTTTAAATGCATCTTTGTTAATTTTAACCTGTGAATCTTCCTGGAAGTGTGCACCCTCATTTGGAGCTTCATCAGGGGTTCCAAGATTATCTGCATCTGGCTTAAAAGTTACCGGAGTAAGCTGTAAAGCGCCGTCAATACCTGTTTTAGTCTCCTCAGTTTTCTCAACTTCCTGTCCATTCTCCTTTACTTTGTATTTGTGCTTTCCCTCTGCGGGTAAGGCCTTAACCTCAAACTCAAAAGTTGTTGAAGGTGCTAAAGTCTTTCCATCAGTATGAACCACCTTGGGAAATGTAGAAACTGTGTCAAATGTTGGTGCTGGTGGTGCTGCGAATGCAGGCATAGCCATAGACATCACCATCATTCCGGATAATGCCAATGTTGCGAGTTTGTTCAAATTCTTTTTCATTGTTTTCTCCCTCTCTAAAAAAATAGTAGAAACTTGTGTGATATATAAACGGAAGGGTGCGAGCCTTCAATTTATTTCGTTCGTTCTTTTTCACGGAAAAGCCTTATATTCCTTTTTACTCAGCCGATATTACATCTGTCTAAGCTATCTCTTCCGCTGCAGATGCAACTGCTGTTGGAGACGCCGGAGTCGCCATTTCAACTCCTTTCGTCGGTCTTCGGTGAATCGAAGTTCTTTTCCAACTTTGTTCTTCTTCAGCAGATGTATCTGCAGCGGAAGAGATATGTTTATAAGGTTTTCCATGAACTTGCCAGTGGTTCTCATTACGAAAGGATGTATTCTATCCTTTCTTTTTGTTGTCCAAAGCCTCTGTTGCAGTAGACTTTCTGTTTAGAAAAGAATCTTAAATCTCTACTCTTTTCCTTTTCCTGATTGTGAGGTATAGCCCCGCCATCATGGTGAATCCGAAGATGCTGAAGAGGTACGGTGTAATGTCTCCGCGAAGTCCGGTCGGAACC
>CAUSIX010000023.1:0-10777 GCA_963531555.1 uncultured Oribacterium sp. | reverse complement strand
GATATCCATGATCACGAGATCCGGATTCTCTTCATCGTATTTCTTTACTGCTTCCATGCCATCCTGTGCTTCCACGAAGGTGCAATCGGCAAATCCCCCCTTAGTAAGGGAGTTCTTCACCATCATTCGCATAAAAGCCGCATCATCTACTAACAAAATCTTTGCCATCTTCGTTTCTCCTATCCTTATCTTTGCTTTCTATATCTTTTGGTGTCTCCACCCTAAGATTCGCGTTTCCCTACTCGCTTAAAGAATAATCCTCTTCCGCATCCTCTAAAAGATCTTGAATATCTTCCGCTGCGATATCGCTGTTTGGAGATTTTTTTTCTTCCTCAATCGGATCTTCCTCCGGCGTAAAAGCATTATCCACTACTTCTTTCGGCGATTCTTGCTTTTGCATAATACGATCCTCTATACGAACCGCAATATTTTTCTTAAAAATCCCCATTTTCCCGGTAAACCAGGGTTGTCTTCCCACATAGAGCTTTACCGCGGAATTCTTCGTTTTATTTAAATCAATAACATCGCCAACCTTTAAGTGATATAAGTCCTCCATATCCAGTTTCACAATACCGAGCTGTCCTGTCATGGGGAACTCGGAAGAGCGAAGATGCTGCATAATCACATCTTGATTGTTTTCATAAGCAAAGCCTCTCGCCAGATGCTTACGATTATCAATGATTTTAAACATATGTTCCAGAAGAGTACCGGGGAGACACATTCTGATTCTCTCCATGGCAAGCCCGGAGATATCCACGTTTAAGACGACAATCACTACCGTTTCATCCAGTCCCACTTCCTGTACCATGGAAGGGTTGGACTCTACCTTCGCAATCTTAAATTCTGCATTGATGTAGTTACTGAAGCCGTCCCCGAGAGCATGGACAATATATTCCATGATTCTCTTGTACAGTGCCATCTCCACATCGGTATAACGGTAATCCCCCTCCGTTTTCATGATGGAATCCGTACCGCCCAGCATATGGCTTACCAAGGTCAGGGTAAGTCCCGGAGAAATGTAAGTCATCAGAGGAACATTACTCTTTCCTTTTCCCTCCACATAGGTTTCTACAATGGTCATGCAATCATTTTCATGAAATGCGTTGACGTACTCATAGTATCGTGTCTCCCTAAGCTCCAGAACCGTAATATCCGTCATGGTACGGAAAATACCGTTCACTTGGGAAGTCAGAATACGGGCATAGTTATCAAAGACGCTTTTTAGCAAGCGAATCTTCTCTTTGGTAAACTTCCTCGGACTGTAGAAATCATACTTACTGTAATGATCTTCTCTTAGCGGAGTCTCCTCATTCTTCTTTTGAACCAAAACCTCTGCAGCCTTCGGTTCCGTCTTCTCCTCTTTAGGCGGACCGTCTTGCATTGATTTCAGAAGCGCATCTATTTGGCTTTGCGATAATACATCTGCCATCTATAAACCTCTTCCTGAACTGTTGTGAAAAAGCTTTCCCTTTTTCACATAACCCCTTTCATTCTTCTATCCCGGGAATCTCTCGAGATACGCCTGCCACTAAAGGACTTTTTGCTTTCGCTTTTTCCTGCGAATGCGCCTCGCGAGGCAGGGACTGTGCGGTATCGGGAGGCACCGAAGTACTACCGTCTGTGCCCTCCGGAGGAGCAGTGTTTGCGGCATTTCCTCCGCCTTCTCCTACCGCTTCTTCCGGTGCAGGAGACCCTTCCGCATTGTTTCCCGCTTCAATGTTCTCCGGGACACCGCTTGTTACTATAGTCTTATCAGCATTTTTACCGCTGTAATACTCTTTAAAATACTCGTTTAAATCACGAATCTGTGCTCCCTCGTCAATTAAGAGGATCTCCACTCTTCGATTCTTTGCTCTTCCTTCCGGGGTCTCGTTTCCGGCAACCGGATGAAACTGTCCGTAGCCTATACTGACCAGTTTATCGGGAGAAATAATATTTCTTCCCTGAATGAACAGGCAAACCTCTGCGGCACGCATGACGGAAAGCATTCTGTCATTCCTCGGATTATTCGGTCTATTCGGATCTCCCTGTGCCGTATGTCCCATGATATTGACTTGGGACAGCTGCTCTGCAGCAGGAGCGAGACTATCACAAAAAACGGATAGGGTTTCCTGCCCTTGCGGGGTGATTACGGAGCTGTCTCCATTGAAAAAGGCTTTATCTTTAAATACGACAAAGGTGTAATCCTCACCTCTTGAAACTTCCACGCCGTCAATACCGGCATTGTTCAGCGCTCTGGCAATCTGCAGATAAAGCTCCGCTACATTTTCCGTATCGGACACTTCATTTAAGCTGGAAGCCTCATCCCCTACAGAACCGCCTTCTTCTCTTTCGTTCGACGCTCGTCCGTTAATGATAATCTGCTCGGCACTCTTCTCTCCCGGTCTTCCGTTAGGAAAGATGGAGCGAACAAAAACATCCCATTTTGCAGAATCCATGGTGGACATGGAATACAGAAGAACGAAAAAAGTAAGCAGGAGTGTTACCAAATCTCCGTAGGTATCCATCCAGGAACCGCCTTCCGGTCCGCCTCCTCTTTTCTTCATTACTTCTCTCCTCCGGCTGCCTGACCGCCAAGGCCTCCACCCGCTTTTGCCAAAAGCTTCTTCTGCTGCTTTTGTGCAAGAGAGGAAAGCAGTCTTTCCCGTATTACCTTAGGATTATCACCGGACTGAATGGCAATAACGCCCTCGATAATAACCTGGCAATATAGTATTTCTTCATTATCTCTTATTGACAATTTTTGTGCAATAGGATGAAAGATAACATTACTTAATGTAGACCCGTAAAAAGTTGTTATGAGTGCGACACCCATATCCTGGCCTAAGGTACTGGAGCCGCCGGAGCCGGAAAGGTCCATCCCCTTTAACATATTGATAAGTCCGACCAGCGTTCCAATCATGCCAAAAGCCGGCGCCAAAGCCGAACCTCTTACATAGAGTCCTTTGGCTTCTTCATGCCGGGCCATCATATCTTCCACTTGTCTTTCGAGTGCCGCTCTAACTTTATCCGGGTCGTTTGCATCGACAATCATGATAACCGCCTGCTGAAAAAACGGTTCCTTGATTTCCTCGGCCTTTTCTTCCAGAGCAAGCAAACCGCTTTGTCTTGCGATTAACGCTAAATCCACAATGGCGTCCACGGTTTTCGGAACATTGTAGCTTTTCCCTCCCCGAAAGCATATGGCAATATGCTTCGGGATTTCCTTCAAAATACGGAAGGGATAACAAGCAATCAGCGCCGCAATGGTTCCTCCTATAACGATGAGCACACTGGGCATGTCAACGAAATTAGCCAGTTTTTCCGGGCCGATTCCGTTTATGATTAATATGGCGGCGATTATCCAGCCAATGATCATTGACAAATCCATAATTTATCGACTAGCCTCCTTGCAAAATCCGTCTTTCTCAGAACTGTTCTTTTCCTTTGATTTCGTAAACATCCTCTCCCTCGTGAAGCTTGTTTTGAAAGCTAAAGCAGTTTCCGAGAAAGTCCTGCACCTGCTTAATAATTGACTCAACGCTGTCTCTAACAAGGTAAAAATCACCGTTAGCCAATTTTATTTTCGTCTCCGGAATTCGTCGTATGTATAAAACCTGAAAATAATTTAAAAAAATTTCTTCTCCGTTTAACTTTGTTAGGCGAATCATGATTCCCTTCCTCTCTTCAACCTAGTGGAGTGAATGCGCATCCTATCGCTTCATATTCACGAGTTCCTGTAAAACCTCGTCGGAAACCGTAATAATCTTGGAATTGGCCTGAAATCCTCTTTGTGCGGTAATCATGTCCGAAAATTCCTTAGCAAGGTCTACGTTGGAGGCCTCTAAATATCCGGCCATAAGAGTCGGCGTAGAACCTTCTCCCGGCATGGTTGCGGAAATATTTCCCGTATTGTCTCCAACCCCCGCGTTAAAGGTATTGTTTCCCGCCTTGGTAAGTCCTTCCTGGTTCTGGAATGTAGCCACGGCAACCTTTCCTAAAACAACGGATACGGCAGTGACCTGTGCAGGTGCTCCTCCTGCTCCCGGAGTCTTGTTGTCAATGATTCCCTTGATGATACCGTCCTCACCGATTTCCACAGACTTAAGCTGTGCGGCAAAGCCCGTAAACACCGGTGCACCGGTAAGAGCAACCGTTCCCGCATTGTCCGCCGCAGGAGCTCTAAGGGCTACCAGCTTCTTTCCGCCGTCTCCGTACTTAGTCGGTTCCGTCAGAGAATCCGGCTGGAAACCGTAAACGAAGTTGTGATTCGCATCGACAATATAGCCGTTTGCATCAACAGAGAACTGTCCGACTCTGGTATAGGCGAAGTTATTCTTCTTCATTTCCGCAGTCGTTGTCTTCGTGTTTGCGGGATCCAAGGTCAACTCTTTATTGGAAGCGCTGGTAATAAAAAATCCGGAGCCGTTAATATTGGCATTAAAACCGCCCACATAAGACGGGGTACTGGAGGTATAGTCCGTTGCGATTGAGCCCGTAAGGGAACCGTAGCCGTATTGTGCAGGGTTTGCACCGCCGATACTGGCATTTCCGGAAGCCTCCTGCTTTCCTCCCGAAGAAGTTGTGGAAGTCTGATACATTGCATCTTTAAAGCTGTAGGTCTGCGATTTAAAACCGAAGGTATTCACGTTCGCAATATTGTTTCCTATTACATCCAACTTGTTTTGATGCGCCCTTAAACCTGCTACAGCAGAATCCATTGCTCTTAACATATTTTCTTGTCCTTTCCTCATCTTAATGAGTAATAAAAAGAGGTACGCCTTTGCGTATAAGTTTACGGTTGTTTATCGACCGTTTTTCCCTTTCTCATAAGAAAAACTTAAATTTTACGTTTTACGGGGTTCCATTTTCTCTGTGCACAGCTTCTCCCGGATTCGTTCTTTCTGTACTTCCCGTAGAAGCTTCCGGACCGGCAGCGGAAGAACTTGCTGCAGCACTGCTTCCCGTCCCCGCCTGTCTGATTTGCAAGAGACTCTCCAAAGAGTAATCCGTGCTGTCTCCTACCATACGGAAGGTCGCTTCTTTTCCGCTTAAGTTTACCGATTCGATGACTCCCGTCTTCTCTTTCGGACTTCCCTCAATAAGACTGTTCTCCGCATTCGGGAGCTTTACCGTTACTTCCTTCCCGATTAATCCGGCAAGATAAGTGGTTTTCGTGAGTGCCATCTCTTCCTTCATATTGCTTGTCATGGTTCCGAGGCTTTGCACCATAGCCATCTGTGTCATCTGTGCCATCATCTCACTGTTATCCATAGGATTCGTCATGTCCTGATGCGCAAGTTGTGCAGAAAGCAGTTTGAAATAGCTCTCAATGGTTAATGTATTTTTTTCATTGGCCTTCGCCGTAAAACTCGATTTTTCATAGGGGTTCGTCGCCGAAGACAGTCCTTGAATTTCCGCCATATTTCCTCCTTACTCTATAAGACCCAGTCTCATTTTATGGATAAAGCCTTCCGTATGATTCTTTTTCTTTTCTTCCTCCGCTTCGCGAAGTCTCCGTTCCGCTTCATCCCGATTTTCTTTTGCGTTCGAATCATTGTCCCGGAAAAGCTCTTCCCTCCGGTTCTCTTCGTGCACGATGACTCTGGTTTGCTCTCCCGTTTTTTGCTCCACAATCCTTGCCATATCCTCTGCACCGTTTTGCAAAAGATGCAGGGTTTTCGGGTTTTCCGCAAAAATCACAATATTTGCTTTCCCGGACTGAAAGTTCAGCTTTACCGTGATTTGCCCTAAGCTTCTGGGCTCCAGTTCGATTTTTAATTCTCCTTTATGATAATCAATCTTCTCTCCCAAGAATTCCGCTACATCCTTCGGAAGCGCTTCTTCTTTGGTAAGAAGATGCATCTGTTCCACTTTTTCATCCCCGGGAACTCTCTCCGCTTCTTTCCTTAGCGGAGCATCCGTTTTCAGTGCGGAGTTAAAGTGCATTTCTTCCTTCTTTACATCGCTTCTTGCTATTCTCTCCCCGCTCTTTTCTTCGCTCCTTTTTGCTTTTTTTATCGGGGCTTCTTCCTTCTCCGGGCGAATTTCTTCCTTAAGAACTCCGACTCCCTCTTCTTTTTTCTCTTCTATAGGAGACTTTTCCTCTTCCGCTTTCTCTTCTAAGGAAAATGCATTCTTCTCCGAAATGATTTCTTTCTTCCCTTCTTTCGGACTGATTTCTTGTGCTTTCGGTATCATGCTCTCTGCCACATCCGTTATTGCTTTTTCCTCGACCGCTCCCGAAAGAATCTCCGTTTCCGCTCCGTCTTCCGGAAGCGTCTTCATTTCCGCTTTTAACTGATCTCTACGAATAAGAAAACTGTTTTCCATAAGAAGATTTTCCATCTCTTCTTCACCGGAAAGTTTCTCCTTATCTTCCGACTTATCTGTCTTCTCCGCCTTATCCGACTTTTCCGCCTTATTCGACTTTTCCGTCTTTTTTATGTTCTTGTCTTCCGGTTTTTTACCTTTTATGCTGTTTTCCGATGTTTCCGTTTCCGAATCACTCTTCTCTTTTCCGGCCTGAATCTCCTCTTTTACTCTTCCCTCTTTTTGGGAAGCACGAAGAAAATCGGAAAAGCCCGAAGATGCGTTCTTCTCCTCTGTCTTTCCTTTTTGTATTTCTTTTCCTAAGGGAATGCTTTTCGCCGGAATAAGCGTCGTATTCCCTTTTAGCATTGTAAGTTCCGCCATATTTTCTCCTGTGAAATAACTAGGCCTTTCTGGCATGAGAAACGAATTCCTCAATAAAGGCTTCCTCGAACTTCCGTCCCAAAGTGCGATACTCTTCCCACTTTTTTTCCTTCAACTTTTCAAAGGCGTTCGTATCCAACTTGGCTTTTACCATTTCTTTCTTCTTTTCTTCGGCAATCACCGTAAGACGGGTTAGCTCATCTTCTTCTTTTTTGATCCGTTTTTCCATTCTTTCCAGACCGCGCACATAAATCATCATGTTCTCAATGGAGCAGCCCTCTTTCTTAAGGCACTCAAACTCCTCCTCGTAATGATGAAGCTCTCTGTCGAGATCCTCTAATAGCTTTTTCTGATTCTGAACATCCTGTGCTTTTAAGGCATATTCCTCCTTCAGTTTGTCCAAAACTTTTTGCTTAAATTGATATACTGATTCGAGACTGTAGCAAAATTTTTTCATCCTGCCCTGTCCTTTCTAAATGGAAATATGCTGTATCTTAAAGAATATCGGTTATTTCTTCCATTTTTATTACTGTTTCTTCGTAAGAAAATGATTCATCTATTTTTTGCATAAGAAACTCGTTTATAGCGGGGTATCTTTCTATGGCATCATCAAGATTCGGGTCGGATCCCTTTTTATACGCTCCGATAGAAATCAAATCCGCATTTTTCTGGTACAAGCCCAGAGTATTCCTGATTCTCGCCGCATATTTTTTATGTTCTTCGGATACGAGCTCCGTCATAAGACGGGAAATACTCATACCGATATCGATTGCGGGATAATGGTTCTCCGCCGCAAGCTGTCTGGAAAGCACGATGTGCCCGTCCAAAATACCGCGGACCGTATCCGCAATCGGCTCATTCGTATCGTCTCCTTCCACCAGCACCGTATACACTCCGGTAATGGAACCCTTTTTAAAAGCTCCCGCCCTCTCTAAAAGTCTTGGGAATTCCGCATAAATGGAAGGAGTATATCCTCTTGCTATGGGCGGCTCTCCCGTTGCCAAGCCTATCTCTCTTTGTGCCATGGCAAAACGGGTAAGGGAATCCATCATAAGAAGTACATCAAGACCCTTGTCCCGGAAATATTCCGCAATCGTCGTTGCAACAAGAGGGGCTTTCAGACGGAGCATGGCAGGCTGGTCCGAGGTGGCAACAACCAGAATAGTGCGCTTCATGCCTTCCTCTCCGAGATCCTTTTCCACAAATTCCAGAATTTCACGTCCACGCTCTCCTACAAGGGCAATCACGTTAATATCCGCCTTTACATTTCTCGCAATCATGCCCATCAAGGTGGACTTTCCCACGCCGGAACCTGCAAAAATCCCGATACGCTGTCCTTTTCCGATGGTATTTAAACCGTCTATCGCCTTAATGCCGAAGTGCAGCCTTTCTCTTATCGGCGGTCTGTCCAAGGGGTTCATATAGCTGTTGTTTACCGTGTAGTATTCGCTTTCCGGAAAGGCTTCTCCTCCGTCCATCGGCATACCCTGCGCATCAATGATTCTTCCCTTTAAGAAGTCGCCTACAGGAATCCTGAGCCTCCGTCTTGTGTTTCGTACAAAGGCGCCGGAGGTAATTCCCACCGAGCTTTTATAGGTCATAAGCTGGACTCTGTCTCCCTTAAAGCCGACGACTTCCGCGGCAACCTGGGTTTCCGTCTCGTCGCTGTAAATCATACAGATATCGCCGATACTGGACTTTCCCGTGCCGGAAGCCTCCATAGACATCCCTACTATATTTTCTATTTTCCCGATGTTCTCCACGGTTTCCATTTTTTTAATGGCAGAGAGAATATTTTCATACATCTCTTACACACTCTCCTGACTGTCCAAATGTCCCAGTCTTTCTCGCAGGGTTTCCATCTGCGTATCAATTCCGGCATCTACAATTTCCTCCTGAGTCTCCAAAATCAGAGTCCCCGGTTCTTCTTTTTCAACAATTACAAATTTGATGTTATCAGAAACCTGAGAGAGCTCCGAAGCCACATCGGAATCGGTCTCCACCAGCATTTCATAATCCAAGCGATCAATATGAATCTTCAGCCAATCCGTCTTCTTGATTCTTTCCGCTTCCTTCACAATCATTCTGCGAATCACTTCCCCGGAGGAGCGCAAGCTGACATGAATAACCTTCTCCGCAACGGCAATGGCCACGTCCTTCAGCTCATCCATATAACGGTAGAGCCTCTCTGTCTTTACATCCTCCACAGTACGAAGGCTACGATTTAAATCCTGTCTAAAAGACTCGAGGTCCTCGGCATGCTCTGCAAAAATCCTCTCCTCCGCCTCTTCCTTTCCTCTTTCATAGCCCTCATGGAAGCCGTTCTTATAGCCTTCCTCCTCTGCATTTTTCTTTAGCTGTTCGGCCTCCTTTTCCGCAGTATCTATGATGCGTTGTGCCTTTTCTAAAGCCAAATGGAGGAGGGTCTCATGATAGGGATCCTCCTCCTTTTTTTCAGGGAAGGCCCTCTCTTCTATCTCCTCATTTTCTTCTTCCTGAAGATAGTCATCCGCTTCATTTAAGTTGCCTTGCTCTTCCTCTTCCAAGAAAGAAAGGTAAGTGGAAAGCCCCTTATTGGATGCGGATTTAATAATCTGCCTAGACGAGGACATTGTCTTCTTCGCCTCCCTTATTGATAATTACTTCTCCCTTATCCTCCAGCATACGAATAAGGTTTACAATACGTTGCTGTGCTTCCTCTACATCCTTCAAACGGATATTTCTGGAAACCTCCATGTCGGAATGTACAGTCTCCGCCATACGCTTGGACATGTTGTTGAAGAAGATCTGCTTCATCTCCTCGTTCGCCGTCTTCAGTGCAAATACAATATCCTTGGAATCGCAATCCCTGATAAAACGCTGTACGGAACGGTCGTCCATGGTGAGAATATCCTCGAACACGAACATCTTATCCTTGATATCTGCGGAAAGATCGGGATCTGTCACATCGAGTTCGTCAAAAATCTTCTTTTCATTACTTCTGTCAATATGGTTCATGACATCCGCTACAAAATCCACACCGCCAAGGTTCATATTATCCTCACTGGTGATAATGGTATCGAATTTCCGCTTCATCTCTTCTTCTACAATAGAGATGGCTTCCGGAGATACCCGGTCCATCTTCGCCATAGCCACAACCGTAGGAATACGCTTGGCTTCGGCAAGATTTTCCAAAATCTGCGCCGCCTGCTCCGCATCCATATAGGAAAGGATGAGGGCAATGACCTGCGGACGCTCGTTTTGCAGTAGAGAAAGCAGTGCCTTCGGATCTCCCTTCGAGAAGAAATTGAAGGGTTTGGAAGCCAAAGTATGCGATACGCGGTCGAGAAGAGATTTTGCCGCCGTCTCTCCGAAGGCTTTCTCCAAAACCGCTCTGGCGTAATCCATACCGCCGTCCGTCATCATCTTATGGGTAAGACAGAGGCGATAAAACTGCTCCAGGGTCGTCTCCACCATAGAGTTCGTGGTCTTCCCCATCTTGGCAACCTCAAAGGTCAACTCCTCGATGTCTCTTTCCCCCAAATATTTATAAATCTGTGACGCGCGCTCCGCTCCCAGGGAAACCACGACAAGAGCCGCTTTCTGTTTCCCGTTTAAGCGGTGATGAGGCTCGGTGTTTTCGGGATCCGAGGGTCTCATCGCGCTCGTTTTAGCTTTCTTTTCTTGTACTTCTGTGCTGTTTTCTGCCAAGGTTTTGCTCCTCTTCTCTCATCCAGCTTTGAATAAGCTTTGCTACAACCTGCGGGTTCTGATCTGCAAACTCGCCAATGCTCTTCTTCAGCTTCATGCCGTGGATCATTCTGCCTTCCGCATTCAGCTCATACTCATCCGGTGTATCGTCAATCGGTGCTATCTCATCACTCGGCTTAACACTGAGTGCCTCTTGATTTGCCTTTTCTTCTTCCATAAGCATCCTAAGCTTCTTTCGCTTCTTCGCTCTCAGAATCAGGAGTATCAGAATGAGTAAGAGTAAGAACGCGGATACAGCTGCACCAATCAGTGCCCAAAGCGGGAAGCGGGACAGTACTGTCTGTTTCTCCGTATCCGTCTTTTCTTCTTCCGTCTTCTGTACGTTCGTCTTGTTTAAGGAGCGAAGGATGGT
>CAUSIX010000022.1:0-10909 GCA_963531555.1 uncultured Oribacterium sp. | reverse complement strand
AAAGTTTATTCCACTGATCAATCCAATCCTTTAAGTTCTCATTTACCAGCTTAAAATCTACAATTTTAGCCCGTTCTGCAACATCTCCGTAAGTCATCGTTTTCACTTCCTCCTCGGATAGTTGAACCTCTTTATTAACCGGAGCTTCCGCTAAAGACTTGGCCTTTGCAGTCTGGTTCTCCGTACTGATACGATGATTGATAAACAAAAATGCATTATCTTTGTTCTTGGCACCCTTTACCACGTTCACCGTATTAAAGTTCGCATAGGTACCGGAAAGCGGTACGATATATTCTGCCGCTTCATCGGCTTTCTGTACCGTGGATACACCGAAATCCGCAACCACAGCGACCTTGATTTCTCCTGCCTGGAACATATTTGCAAGATCGGAAGACTTGGAATAGGTCTTAACAATATTCGACTTTAACTCTTCCAATGCTTTAAATGCCGCTTCTCCCTTATCTTCCTCAAATGTCTTTCCTCCCTTCTCCTCAGCTACACTAAGAAATAAGGGACCGGCAGTAGTGGTAATATCCGGAATGGCAATGGAGTTCTTTAAATCACTCTCCCATAAATCCTTCCAATCCTTTATCTCATGGCCAACCTTCTCTTTATCATAAATGATTCCGATAGAATTGATGGAGAAAGGGATTCCTCCGCCGTTTTGATAAACTTGCTTTGCCTTATCGGAGAGCTTCGCAATATTGGGAACTTCTTTCTCTGTAAGCTCTTCAAAAAGTCCCTCCGCATAGCCTTTCGTAGAACCGCCCTGCGACAGTTCAATGACATCCACATTGCTTCCGCCACTCTCTACCTTCGTCAAACGCTCTGCCGCATTTCCCACTTCCAGAGTTACCTTTACGCCGTATTCCTCTTCGAAAGGCTTAATAATGTCCTTCTCTACGATATCCTGATTCAAGCCGAAAGTAGAAACAATCAAGTCCCCTGAAGCCGCTTTTTCCTTCGCGTCGGAATTCTTCTCCGTTTCTCCTTTTTCCGCGGAATTACTTTCCGCTGCAGTAGTACTTTCCTTTGTTTTCTGAGACAAATTTGCCTCGCTGTTACCGCATCCTGCAAGCAGCCCTAAGCCAAGTGAAAGTACTGCCACTGCTAAAATTGAAGCTCTTTTTTTCATTTTCCCTCCTTTATTCTCCGGCCAACACAATGAACTGTTCCTCCGGAAACCATAGCTCTACCACACTTCCTACTTCCCTATCCTTGGGATCATTTACCAGCAAAGTTCCTAACTCCGTTTTTACCTCATACTGGTAGGTTTTCCCCAGAAAAGTGCGAACACGGATTTCTCCTTTTAAAAGCCCTTCTCCGTCCTGCGTGATTTGTATGTGATCCGGTCGTATGGTAACGACACAGTTTCCGATTACAGTTGATTTTTGCGTATGACTTTGTTTTCCATTTTGAAATTGAACAGTATGATCGTTTAGCATTTTCCCCGGAATAAAGTTTTCAAAGCCGATAAATCTTGCCACGAATTCTGTTTTCGGGGAATGATAGATTTCTTCCGGAGTGCCGTATTGCTCTATAATCCCGTTATTCATTACGGCAACTTTATCCGAAATGGAAAAGCATTCTTCCTGATCATGCGTAACAAAGAGAGTCGTAATTTTAAATTCTTGCTGAATTCTTTTGATTTCCAAGCGCATCTGTAAACGCAGCTTCGCATCAAGATTGCTGAGCGGTTCATCCAGAAGCAATAATTTAGGTTCAATAACCAACGCTCTCGCCAAAGCCACTCTTTGCCTTTGCCCTCCGGAGAGTTCTTTCGGAAATCGTTTTTCCAAATTTTCCAATCCGCAAACGCCAAGAATCCTTTGCACTTTTTCTTTAATACTCTTCTTATCTTCTTTCCTGAGCTTCAAGCCGAACGCCACATTTTCCTCTACATTAAGGTGCGGAAACAGCGCATAACTTTGGAATACCATTCCAAATCCCCTCTTATATACCGGCACCCGGCTCATATCTTCCCCGTCCAGAAGAAACTTTCCGCTATTTTGCGTCAACAGTCCCGCAACAATTCGTAATGTTGTAGTTTTTCCGCAACCGCTGGGACCAAGAAGAGAAATCAATTCTCCCTTCTCCATCTTGAGGTTCAAATCTTTTAAGATATGATTTTTCCTGTTGTAAATCATATTGATATTTTCCAAAGTCACAAATGCCATGGGAGTATCCTTTCTTTTATCCATAAAGCGGAGAAGCTACAGCTCTTTTCCCCGGCGGGAAAATATTCTGTGCCGCCATTTCGGTCTTTACATTCCAATGCTCGCCAGTCCCAGTGTTTTTTCCAGTAACAGCATCATGAGTATAGTGACCAACATTAACACTACGGATAACGCCGAAACGGAGGGGTCATAATTAAATTCCATATAGCTTAAAAGGGAAGTCGGAAGTGTCGTGACTCCGGGTCCGGATAAAAACATGGACACGGGAACATTGTTGAAGGAGTTGATAAAGGCAAGCATAAATGCCGCAAAAATGCCGGAGGTAATATTCGGTAAAAGAATGCTGAAAAAAGCATGCACCTTGGTGCACCCCAAGGTCCAAGCCGCCTCCTCTATCGAAACATCCGTTTGCTCCATGGCAGAGCCTACAACACGAATAATATAGGGTACACTGATAACAAAATGCCCGAGTAAAAGTGCCGGCAAAACAGGAATTTTCAAGCCCACAACAACGAACTGAAATAAAGAATATCCGATGACAATCCCCGGAATAAGAGTCGGTGATAAAAAGAAGTCCTTGATAAGGTTTCCGGATTTCAAACGATTCCGTGACAGAATATAGGCAACCGGAATACCGACCAATAAGGCAAGCCCCGTGGCTGTAATGCCTAGAAACAGGCTTAAAGAAAGAGCAGACATAAAAGTCTTTGAACGAAGGGCAACAAGATACCAGTCCAAAGTAAAGCCCTTAATGGGAAACGCAATGATTGCCTCTGTACCGAAGGAAGTCGTAATGACAATCAAGAGCGGAAAGAACAAAAAGAAAAAAACCAGAATCGAAAGACCGGTAATAAAACGATTTTTACGCAACTTGCCCTCCTCTCCGATCCAGAACCTTCGCCAGAGCATGCAAGCCTCGCATCACGAGGAAGGTAATCGCAATCATCACAAAAGCAACAACACCGGCGCTAGTCCAGTCCCCGATTGCCGTTGCCCTTTGGTAAAGAAGTGTCGCAAGCATAGTTTTCTTATTTCCGCCTAATAACTGCGGTGTGGTATAGGCCGTCATGGTTCCGGTAAATACCAGTATACTTCCCACAATCATACCCGGAATGGCAAGCGGTAAGACCACCTTCAAAAAGGCGCGTATCGGCTCCGCTCCCAAGGTTGCCGCCGCCTCAATCGTATCTTCTTCTATCCCGTCCATCACACCCACCATTGTCATAATCATCGTAGGAAGAAAAAGATAGACCGAACCGATAATAATGGAAAATTCCGTATAAAGCATGGTCAGGGGTTCTTTAATAAGTCCGATGCGTAATAAGATAAGATTGATAATCCCGTTTTTCCCCAAAATATTAATCCACGCAAAACTTCGCACAACGGAGTTCGTCAGTAAGGGGAAAAGAGTCAGGGCAATCAGGATTCCCTTCCATTTTCTTGTCACGCTGGAAATAAAATAGGCCGTCGGAAGGCCAAACATGGCACAAATTGCCGTAACCAAAAGGGCAATACGAATCGTCCGAAATAAAACCGATAAATAATAACTGTCTTGAAAAAAGTCGCCATATGCCTTTATACTGAATCCATTCTGCAAGAAAAAAGTAGGAAGTAAGCTGTTCAGAAGAGGCAGTAGCAGAAAAAAGAACAAAAGAACAGTGCAAGGAAGTAATAAGAGGTACTGCAGATTTTTATACATAAAAACGCTCCTCAAAACCCAACTCTTTAGAATAGAGACTGAGACATTATAGCGTATCCCTTCTTCTTATTTCAAGGGAAATAATCTATTCCATAAATTTTTTTGTGCGCTGTTTTTATTATTCTTAATGAATATCTCTCTCGTAGCGCTCTCTCCTTTGTTGCAATAAACTATGATTTGATAACTCGTCAAGTTACAATGCTATTACAGATATGATAAAGGATATCGGATTCACAGTATTTCTTACAGGAGGAACAGAAATGGCTAAGCCAATCGTATTTCTTACCGGAGCAACAGGGACAATGGGTATGGAGTCTTTGAAAGCCATGGTAAAAGATTTAGACCTCTATGATTTGCGAATCCTTGCAAAAACATCGGAGAAAAAGCAAAATATCCTTGCCCCGTATGAAAAGCGGCACGAAAAATATGATTGAGGCTCTATATGAGTTTAAGCAGGATCAAGTCACTAAATTTGTCTATATCGGCACAGTGGCAGAGACGGGAGACAGGATGCCTCCCATTCATTGGGGAAGAGTAGGCAATAAGAAATTTCCACGGGCATTTCTACGAGGATTCCGATAAACTGGAGAATTATCTGCACTTTCGGCAGGACTCCATACAGTACTTTTACGATTCTTACGTGAAGGGCTTGGGTGCAGTTGTCCCCATTTTCCGCTTTATCTCTAAGTTTCCCGATAAGCTGAGCGATATGGTGCATTTTAAGGATTGGAATCATGTGATTCACCTTAATCACGGCTATGATGAAACGAAGCCCGAAGAGGAATTGAATCTCGAAGACATGAAAAAGGCTGCCGAGTTCAGAGGCGGTAGCTGCGATTCCGAAACGATGAAGAAGGGAGACTGGAGCACTCCACTCAAGTTTTCCTGTCAGTTCGGGCATCACTTCAAGGGAAGTCCAAGACTGATTCTGGAAGGCGGACATTGGTGTGATGAGTGCGAAAGAAAATCCTGGAACTATGGTGTCCGCGCCAAGAAAGATCAATTTTTTGCCCAAGTCTGGAATCCGCTCCATGAGGAAGGAGAGCTTCGAGAGTACCCGAAAGAAGTTTCGGAACTTGATGTAGAGTGATACGGCGTGACCAAAGATGCTTTTCAGGGCGCCATTGGAGACTCCATACATCTCTGTAAAGAAATACCGGATAAGAAGGTAGAAACGATGTCTATGAATAATGGTAAAAAACAGGACTAGTTTACTTTACCTGTAGATATCTCTTCTGTGCCCGACAGTCAACGCAAGGATAATCAGCTCCTGATCTTGTATAAGACAGAGTAAACGATAATCCCCGATTCTATACCGCCATTGTCCACTCTTGTTAGCGGTAAGCCCTTTTCCATGAGCCCTAGGATTTTCGCAATTTTGCAGATTTTTTCCAATCCAAGATTTAATCATCTGCTGCGTGTATTTATCCAGCTTTTTGAATTCTTTATCAAATCGAGTAGTTGTTTCTACATGGTAGCTCATAAATTCAGTTCCTTCCAAAGTTCCTCAATAGGTCTGGACTTACAGCCATTATTCTTATATTCCTGATAGGCTTCATTGGCAAGACTGATATCATATTCCTCTTCAATGCGTTCAAATAAAGCCCTTTTGAAAGCTTCTCCTAAAGACATTGCATGAAGCTTTGCATAACTTTCTGCAAGTGCTTTTTCTTCCTCATTCATTCGAATTGAAAATGCCATGATTTTACCTCTATTTCAAAAATTCTTTGCTGTGCTATTCCAGAAAAGAATACGCAAACTTAACACGTAGTACATTATACTACAAAGATTGTTTCTTATCAACTCTAAATAGATTCTGTTATAATCCTCTAAAAAGGAGGCGTTATGGCTTGTCAATGGAAAAATAGCAGTGCAGAAATGATATCCTACCACGATAAGGAATGGGGCGTACCCACCCATGATGATCAAAAGCTCTTTGCATATTTGCTTTTGGAATCCATGCAGGCCGGTCTTAGCTGGGCCTTAATTCTTCGAAAAAGAGAAACTCTTCGAAGCTGTTTTTCCGATTTCTTCCCGGAAAAGGTCGCAGCATTCACGGAAGAAGATATTGCAAGAATCATGCATACGGAAAATATGATTCGGTCGGAGCGAAAAATCAAAGCCATGGTGCAAAACGCCAAAGCATTTTTAGCCCTACAAAAAGAAGAGGGGAGCTTTGATGCTTATCTCTGGAAGTTTTCCGGTGGAAAAAGTCTTTGTTATCGGGGGCATGAAAAGGGGGTAATGCCGGCGAAAAATGCTCTTTCCGAGAAAATCAGTAAGGATTTAAAAAAACGGGGCTTTAAATACACCGGCCCCGTCATTGTCTATTCTTTTTTACAGGCCTGCGGTGTCATTAACGATCACGAAGAAGACTGTCCTTGCTACCGGGCACTCCGTAAGGCTTATCCCTATCAGGATATAGAGGAAAAGATTCATTGACTTCTGCAACTTTCTAATACAATAAAGCAATCGCCTCTTTGATGCAATCTTCGCAGCTGCAAAGAGGCTTTTCTTTACCTATGCCTCTTAAGTCTTTGCAAATGCTGGCTCCGCATCGCTCAACAAAATCCTGAAAAAGATGGGCAGCCTCCACCTGAACCATTGGATTTCCCTTATTTTTCATAGCTAAAACCAAATTTGCTCCAATGAGTGCGCCGCAGGTTCCCTCTAAAGTTCCCAATCCTTCAATAAGCCCTGCGGAGAGAGAAAGCAGAAGCTCCTCGGGCAGATTTAATTCCTCTTGATAGGCAAGCAGCACCAGCTGTCCGCAGTTCTTTCCTGCCGCTAAGCCTTCCATCGCTAATGTCTGTTTTTCTTCTAAAGATTGTTTCATGATTTCTCCTATTTATTTAAAGGATGAACGATAGGAAATGTATTTTTCCTTTGACGCCAAAATACTTTGGCTCATACCCGGAATACTATTCAAGTACAAAGTTTCCTGAATGGCTTTCCAATCCTCTTCTCCAATCAATACCGCATTTTTACCTCTATTGTTGGTAATCGTGATTGGCTGAGAATATTCATTTACTTCTGAAACAATCTGATTAAGCTTTGCTCTTGCCTTAGTAATACTGATTGAAGTCATTGCTTATCTCCTTGTATTCTTATCTCATCATCCATCTCTATAAGCTCATGCGCTTTTCCTTTACCCTCTCGCAATTCCTTTATAGATTTTTTCAGCGAACGCCTATTGCTTTCTGAATAGAAGGGGTCAAGGCTTTGTTGTCCTATCTCATACATTTGCTCTAACGTGATTCGCTCCGTATTTTTCTCAACAGGAAAGTCTTCAAATCCGGAAAGGCTTACCAGCCAATAGCTTTTATTCTTCGCAGGAAATGGCTTTGCCTTTTCCAATAATTCTTCATAAATTGCCACATCTATTTTTTGATTTCTCCACTTTACCTCGGCAAATAAATAGCGGTCCTTTCCATCAAAAGCAAGTAAATCAATTTCGGATTCCTTCTTTCTGATTTTGTCCGTTCCCCACCAGTTTCCATAATCTTCCGGTAGGAAGTCCAACTCTCCTTTTCGCAGTCTTTGTTCAAAATATTCTATAACAATCTGCTCAAATACAGTCCCCATATATTCATTAAGTTTTGGCTCAATCTGTTTTTCGTATACAAGTTCTCCCAAATCCATATTGAGCAAGTTCAAATTTTTCTGTACGAAACAGTACCAAAAGCGAAACATCGTATCCTTGATCCGATAAATAGGGCGCTTACTTTTACGGTCTAAAACCGGTGTTTTCTTCTCAATGATTCCAAGCTCCAATAAGGAATTCAGATAATGACTGAGTCCCCCGCTTTGCATATTTAATTTTGTTGCAATTTCATTTAGTTTGCTTGCCCCTGCCGAAATCACAAAAAGAATATCATTATAAAGCTTGGGTTGTCTCAGCTCTTGCTTTAAGAGATTATCGGGCTCTTCGAATAATCTTCCGCTGGGTTTCAGGAAATTACGAATAATATTGCTTTTTAAATCTACATCTTCATCAAAAAAGCTTAGGTATTCCGCAATTCCCCCGGTAATGCCATAGACAATTGCCTTATCTCTATAGCTATAGGAAGGGACAAACTCTGCCGCTTCCAAATAGCCAAAGGGCTGAAGCTTTAATTGGCTTGTCCGTCGCCCGTAAAGCGGACTTTTGTAGCCCAGTACCTGATTTTCCATGAAGCTCATGGAAGAGCCGCACAAAATCAGGAAGAGCTTGCTCTTCTCCCTATACTCATCAATCAGTTTTTGTAATAGGGAGGAAATATGCTCCGCACTTTGGGCTAAATAGGGATACTCATCGATGACAAAAACGATTCTATGTTCTTCCGCGTAAGCGAACAAATAGCGAAGGGCTGCCTCAAAATCCTGAAAATCCGGAAGTCCCTTCAGATTCCCGCAAGCTTCATAGATGGCTTGTGATAAAAGACTCAGGTTAATCAG
Organism: uncultured Oribacterium sp.; assembly: GCA_963531555.1. Taxonomy (GTDB): domain Bacteria; phylum Bacillota; class Clostridia; order Lachnospirales; family Lachnospiraceae; genus Oribacterium. The sequence continues at coordinate 2,596 of CAUSIX010000022.1, read as the reverse complement.
TGAATTGGATTCCAATGCTACAAAATAATAGCCTTTTTTTCTTTTTAAAAATTCTTTAATCAGGTAGGTTTTCCCTACTCGTCTTCTACCGTAAATAACCGATAAAGCAAAAGTGCCTTTCTCGTATTCTTCTTCTAATTCCCTTAATTCGAATGCTCTTCCTATAAAGCGCATAAAATCACCTCCTGAAAAAGAGATATCGCGTATACTCATAATAATCTCCAGGAACATTATAGAATGCAATAGCGTAATATGCAATAACATACTTTTGCATATTACGCTATTGCATTTTTACTTAGCAGGATACCTCCGCCTTGTTTTATTTTACAAGAAATACTCTGTCTCGCCAGTCACTACTTCTTCTCCAAAATCTCTATTGGGTTCTCCTCATTGTTATAATCCAGTTATTTTTATTTTTTATAACGATATCATCAAAAGGATGGAGGTTAATCATATGAGTATCCTATTAGAAACAAAAGGACTGACAAAAAAATATAAAAATGGGATTGCGCTAAATCATGTTTCAATTCAAGTGGAAAAAGGTACAGTTTATGGTCTGTTGGGTCCTAACGGTGCCGGAAAATCCACATTATTAAAAATAATTACAAGATCAATTCCAAAAAGCTCAGGTGAAGTGATATTTGAAAATCATCCATTAAACGCAAATGATGTAAAGAATATTGGAGCGATTATTGAGCATCCGGCTATTTATCCTAATTTAACAGCTTATGAGAATTTAGAGGTTATTACCACTTTACTAAATATTGATAGGAAGAAAATTGATGAAGTACTTATGATGGTTTCATTGACGAATACCGGCAAAAAGTTAGCAAAAGAGTTCTCTTTAGGTATGAAGCAGAGACTCGGCATTGCAATGGCACTAATTAACAGTCCGGCATTACTTATTCTTGATGAACCGACAAATGGGCTAGATCCTTTGGGAATACAAGAATTAAGAGAACTGATAAAAATGCTTTCAGGTCAAGGGATTACAATAATCTTGTCAAGTCATATTTTGAGTGAAGTGGGACAGATTGCGGATAGAATTGGTATTATTAATAAGGGACTTTTACGCTATGAAGGACAAAATACCAATCCGTCTAAGCTGGAAAATTTATTTATGGAAATTGTTAGGAAAGATGTGATGAATAATGATTAAGATGCTTAAAGTAGAATGGATTAAAGAAAAGAGAGCTGCTAATTCAACACTAAAATATATAGTCCCCGTTATTTTTCTGCTATTTAATCTTTTTATGGTTAATCTCATGGGACAAAGCCCTGAAGGAAGAAGTTATTTAATGGCTACAGCATTTAACTGGTATCCTGTTCTGATTTTACCTATTGTATTAAGCCTACTGGTCGTTAATATTGTCAGTAAAGAGAAAGAAGAGCATCTTACTTTTCAACGAAGACTGAATCTAAGTGTGGAAAAGATTTTAATCGCCAAGAATGAAATGGTTATTCTTGAATTATTTGTAATTTTGATATTGTCATCGATTGGAATTTATTTAGTAGGAAGATTCTTCTTACAAGAGGAAATTAGTCTGAAAATCATGTTCTTAGCCACTTGTTGTTTGTTTATTGGAAGTTTGCCTATAATTGCTTTATCTTTTTTTATTTATAATTTATTTAACAAAAAGTATTTAGTGATTTTAATTAATTTCGTATTTACCTTTCCATCGGCAATGATTGCTGTAACATCCTATTGGAAATTTTTCCCTTGGGATTACAATTTGCGGATACTATGTCCGATTATTGAGGTTCATCCCAATGGAACTTTTTTAGAAAAATCATCGCCGTTAACATCTATGAACGCCGTGTTTGTCGGATTAGCGTTAAGCGTCATGGTGTATATCCTAATAACAGTTCTAAATATAGGAATGGAAAGAGGAAAAAGTCATGTTTAATATTTTAAAGTCTTATTGGATAAGAACTAAAAGAACGCCGTCCAGAATGGTAATTATTTTGTGCCCTTTACTATTTACCGGTCTTTTTATTGTATATCTTCTAAGTTCCACAAGCTTAAAAGGAGTAGAGCTTGCCTACTTTTTTGGAGCTTATACGACCTTGGCAGGCTTTTCTATCAGTTTTTTTATTCCCATGTTATATGAAAGCGATAAAAAAGCCGGGATCTATGCCAATGATTTGAGAATAGGCATTTGTCGAAAAAAATTGTTTTTTGCCAAATATTTATTTATCTTTATATTACTAATTACTATTGAAGGGATAGTACTATTACCCTTTTTATTGTTTTTATATTTTCATGGAATCAAGATTCAAATATCCGATTTGGAAGTTTATACGATGATCGGGTCTGTAGGCTTGATTAGTATGGTGCCGTTTTATCAATTTTTAAGTTTAAAATTTGATTATACCGGTTCTATTTTGCCAGGTACTATTTTTACTTTGGCTGCCGTTCTTCTAGGCACAACAGATTTAGGAAGTGGTATATGGTATTACTTCCCATTTGTTTATCCAATACGACTTCTATATGGTTATGTTTGTCGCTCTTTCAATTTAAACACTATTGTTTTTTATCTTTTTCTATCTTTTTTTATTTCATTTGTAAGTGTGGGTATATGTTCATTTTGGTATA
>CAUSIX010000021.1:0-11163 GCA_963531555.1 uncultured Oribacterium sp. | reverse complement strand
TCGAGAAAAAACCAGATCATACTGTTCCCTAAGTTCGGGGTTTTTCCCCAGATCTTCCGCTCTTCCGTGATGAAAACTTACATCCTTTAGACCAAGTTCCTTCACTACATCTTCCAAAAAGTGAATTCTCTTTTGCAGCGAATCGCTTAAGGAAAGGGAAATACTCGGAAAAGCTATTTTTATGGCAAGACCGGGAAATCCTGCCCCTGTCCCTACATCCATACAGCGCTTTCCTTCTATCCAATTGGAAAATGTTTCACGTGAAACATTTAGCTTTGCCATTGCGAGAGAGTCGATAAAATGCTTTACAATGACATCCTCTTCCTCCGTAATGGCAGTGAGATTCATTACTTTATTTTTTTCTACCAGCAAAGTATAGTAGCCGTAAAAATGCTGTAGCTGTTCTTCCTGTAAATTCATGCCAAGCTGCTTCGATAAAGCAGAGAGGCGCTGAGAAAACTCTTCCCTTGCCATAGAATGCTCCTTATTGTTCACTGCAATATTGATTTCTGCTACTATTTTAGCTATACAATTTAACTCTACTGTTTTAGCTATACTGTTTTAGCTATACTGTTTATCCTCTACCGCTCTGTAGTAAAAATAGTTGAAAGCTTTCTTTTTCTCAAAATCTTTCCTTTTCTAAAAATCTTTCCCGTACTTTTCCAGATAAACCAAAAGCACGGAAATATCCGCAGGACTCACACCGCTGATACGAGATGCCATACCGATATTCTCGGGGCGAATCTTATCCAGCTTCTGCCTTGCTTCAAGACGCAGATTTTGCATATTCTGATAGTCCATTTCCTTCGGAAGCTTCTTTCTTTCCATCTTTTTAAAGGCCTCTACCTGCTGAATCTGTCTCTTGATGTATCCCTCATACTTAATTTCAATCTCCACTTCCTCGCAAATAAAGGGGGAGAGAGAAGGACGCTCCGGATCCAGCTCCTCAAGGTTCTTATAACTACACTCCGGTCTCTTACAAAGCTCCAAAAGAGAAATCCCGGACTGAATGGGAGAGGAGCCAAGACGACTTAACACGGCATTGTTTTTTTCATTGGCTCCGATATAGGTATTTGCCATTCTTTCCACTTCTTTTTCAATACTCTCCCGTTTTTCCCGGGTTTTTCGAATCTCTTCTTCAGAAATGAGTCCCAGCCTGTAGCCCTTTTCCCGAAGGCGAAGATCCGCATTATCCTGCCGAAGCAGAAGACGATATTCCGCGCGGCTCGTCATCATCCGGTAAGGCTCTTTATTTTCCTTTGTGACCAGATCATCAATCAAAACACCGATATAAGCTTCGGAGCGATCCAGTACAAAGGCTTCTTCTCCTCTTAAGCGCTTCACGGCATTCACCCCCGCCATAAAGCCCTGTACGGCAGCTTCCTCATAGCCGGAGGAGCCGTTCATTTGACCGGCAAAGAAAAGACCGGCGATTCGCTTCGTCTCCAGATTGTTCTTTAACTCCAGAGAGTTTAAGCAGTCATACTCTATCGCATAGGCATGGCGAACCATTTCCGCCTTTTGGAAACCGGGCATGGTATGAAGAAGGGCAATCTGCACATCTTCCGGAAGAGAAGAGGAAAGTCCGGAAAGGTACATTTCATTCGTATATCTTCCCTCCGGCTCCACAAAAATCTGGTGGCGGTCTTTGTCCGGAAACTTCATCACCTTATCCTCAATAGAGGGACAATACCTCGGTCCCGTACCCTCAATGCTTCCGTTGTACATGGGAGCGCGATGAATATTTTCCCGAATAAGACTATGTCCTTCCTCGTTCGTATAGGTTAAGAAGCAATCGTCCTGCTCTATCTGTACCGACGCAGGATCCGTTGAGAAAGAAAAGGGCACTACCGGAACATCTCCCTTTTGCACTTCCATCTGAGAAAAATCAAGACTTCTTCTATCCACTCGAGCCGGCGTTCCGGTTTTAAAACGAAGAAGAGGAAAGCCCAGCTCCCGAAGACTGTCGCTCAACTTTTCAGCCCGTCTTAAGCCGTTCGGGCCGGTTTTCTCCGAAACCTCTCCGTAGATACATCTCGCATTTAAGTAAACTCCCGTGCAGATAATAACCGCTTTCGCAAAATACCTGGCTCCGGTACTGCTCTCCACTCCTCTTACTTCTTTCTTCTCTTCATCCGTCAAAATGGATACGACTTCTCCCTGCCGAATATGGACACGCTCCTGATTTTCCAAAACCCGACGCATATTATGTGAATAAAGTTGCTTATCCGCCTGCGCTCTTAGGGAATGCACCGCAGGTCCCTTCGATTTATTCAACATTCTGGACTGAATAAAGGAACGGTCGCAAACCTTTCCCATCTCTCCGCCAAGAGCATCCAGCTCGCGCACGAGGTGCCCCTTCGAGCTTCCGCCGATATTCGGATTGCAGGCCATCATGGAAATGGCATCGGGACTCAGGGTGAAAATTAGTGTTTCCATGCCCATTCTGGCGGAAGCAAGTGCTGCTTCCACTCCGGCATGTCCTGCACCCACCACAATCACATCATAGTTTTCTTCGATTAAAGACATTCTTTTCCTTTCAAATATCTAAGCACAGATTTTTAGATGAAGTTTACTGATTCTAAAAATCCTAATTCTTAACATGTATCGTGCGCAAAGCGTATGGCATCTCGTTTTGCAAAAAACGCATTCGCAAGTTATTTTCCCATACAGAACTTTGCAAAAATCTCATTCACGAGGTCTTCGGAAACTTCCTCTCCCAAAATACGACCCAGGGCAATATAGGCACCCATTAAATCAATACTTAAAAAGTCCTCGGAAAGAGATAAGTTAAGACCGTTTTTCACTTCAAGGAGTGCTCTCTTCGCTTCTTCCAGATCTATTCTTTGTCTCTCGCTATGGATAAATATCTCTGAAGAGAAGGAAATATATCCGGAAAAGAAGAGTTCCCGAATTTTTTCTCCGAGTTCCTTCATTCCCGTCCACTGCTTAGCGGAAATTTCGATAACGGGAAGTCCCGTTTTTTCTTCCAGTTCTTTTTTTGTTAAAACAGTTTCCTGATCTGTTTTATTCAGTAAAACAATGGTCTTTTTCCCTTGTACAAGAGAAAGGATTTCTTCATCTTCTTTTTCAAATTCCTTTAAAGCATCCACCACAAAAAGAATTAAGTCCGCGTGTTCTATGGATTTCTTCGCCTTTTCAACTCCGATTCCCTCCACGATATCTTCCGTATTTCGAATCCCCGCGGTATCCATAAGGTGGAGGGAAAGACCGTCCAGACGGATATTTTCTTCTACCGTGTCTCTCGTTGTACCCGGAATATCCGTTACAATCGCCTTTTCCGCACCGACAAGAGCGTTTAAGAGAGAGGATTTTCCGGCATTGGGCTTTCCGACTATAGCGGTATGAATGCCTTCCGTAAGCATTCTTCCTTCCTCACGAAAGCGGAGGAGTTTCTCTATTTCTTGCAATATATATTCCGTGTGCTGAGCGCATTTTTCCGAAAAGCCGTCCAGGGAAATGTGCTCAGGATCATCCAGTGCCGCTTCAATAAAGGCCGTATCCTCTAAGATAAGACTCCTGCATTCCTTGATTTTTTCTCCCAAAGCACCCTGTACCAGAGCTAAGGAACTTTGAATGCCTGCCTCGGTTTTCGACGCAATCAGGTCTGCCACTGCCTCCGCCTGCGATAAATCAATTCTTCCGTTCAAAAAAGCTCTCTTTGTAAATTCTCCCGGTTCTGCGGCTCTCGCCCCATGTTTCAGTGTTAAGGTAAAAATCTTTTGCATAAGAAGCACGCCCCCATGGCAGTTGATTTCCACCACATCTTCCCCCGTATAGGACTTGGGTGCTAAAAATGTCGATACCAAAACCTCGTCCACCGCTTCGTCTTCATCATAAACAAAGCCATAGCGAATGCGATGACTTTCTCGAATATTCAAAGGCTTTCCGCTCTTGGTTCTCAATATTTTTTCCGCAATGGGGAGGGCTTCCTCTCCGCTTAAACGGATGATACCGATTCCGCTTTCCACTAGTGCGGTAGCTAAGGCACTGATTGTATCCACCGTCTCACCTCCTAAGCCTTTTATTTTACTCATATTCTTTCCGCTTTGCAATCGGAGAGAAAAAATCCCCTCGTGAAAGAAATACTTCGACTTGTCTGTCTACGCCTTCCTTTCACGAAGGGATTATCCTTTTTAACGAGTGACTCAGGCGAAGCCTGAGACCTCTTGTTCGATTAAAAAATCCGGAATTCTTTATTTTTCAATTCTTTTAAAATACGTAAGTAAACGAGATGTCGCACGCTTTGTGCACGATACTCGTTATGAATAAGATAACACAAGTTTTACTTTTCAGCTCGATTCTCTTTCGGATATTTGTTTTTAAATTTTCTATCCGAACGAAACTTTCCGCTATTTTTAAAGAAAATCACAACATGACGGAACGGATCATCACCCTCCGACTTGGTAGACACTTGAGAATCATTTTGTAAAGAGGCATGAATGATTCTTCTTTCATAGGGATTCATCGGTTCAAGATTTACGGGCTTTCTCGTCTTTTTTACTTTATAAGCAATGTTCTTGGCAAGACTTCTAAGGGTTTGCTCTCTTCTTTTTCTATAGTCTTCCGTATCCAGCTTTACACGAATAAAGTCTTCTTTATGCTCCTTATTTAAAACTAAGGAACAAAGATACTGTAAAGAATCTAAAGTCTGTCCTCTTTTTCCGATGAGAATTCCCATATCCGGACCAACAAGATTGATATAGAGCTCATTGCTGTTCTCATGGAAATCCATCTCCAGTTCTACATCCATATCCATTCCACTGAGAACGGAACTTAAAAACTGTCTGATTTTTTCCTTGTTTTCTGCAATTTCCGCTTCTGTTAACGGAGTAAACTCTCTTTTTTCTACGCTTATCAATTCCTCTGTTTTATTCTCCGGAATACTTCTTTTTTCTCTTGTCTCTCTTGGCAGAGGAACGGGATCGTAACCGCCGCGACTAAATCCTTTATAATTCTCCGGAGTCTTTTTATAAGCACTTTTCTTATCTTTACTAATACTCTCTTGCTTTTCTTCTTTCTTTTCCGGAAAATGCTCTTTCCGTTTTATTTCATTCTTTTCTTCCTTTATTTCCGCCTTTTCTTCCAACTTTTTGGAAGAAGAACCGCTTTCCGCAGTTTCTTTGGAAAGCGCCTTTTTCTCAGCCTCTTGCTCTACATTTTCTTTTACAAAAGCCTCAATAATCCAAGGTTTTGCTCCTATACCCAGTATTCCCTTACTTCCCTGGATTAAAACGGTATAAGAGATTCGGTCGGATGTAGTATGTAACTGTATGGTAGCCTTAGTAATGGCTTCTTCCATCGTCTTTGCGGATACTCTGATTTTATCCATAGCTTTTCCCCCTAAGCCTTATGACTTTTTCTCATGCTTTTCATTATACAATTGCACCATATTTGCCTTACTTGCCAAAGAACCTTCCTTCGCATTTCTATTGTAATATTCTGTAGAATCTTTGGTCTTTTGGCTTTGTTTGGCAATACGTTCCAAACGATTCTTCTCCTCGGAATCTTCTTTCGCCTGCATGGATTTTAAACGATTCTCCACTGCTTTTTCATCAATGGGAGGAAGACCTCTTTTGGCTCTCTTCTCATTCGCTTTGGCCATGGCTTCCTGTAAAAGTTGTTCATTGGTCTTCTTTCCGAAATACCAGTTGAAGAAGAGCTGCTGTATCAGCATAAATAAAGAGGAAGCAATCCAGTATAAACCGATACCGGAGGCAAAAGAGAAACAAAACCATACGGACATCAGAGGCATCATGACATTCATACTTTTCATCATCTGTGCAGATTGGTCGCCTTCTGCTGTCTGAGGCATGCTCTGCTTCTGCATAAGTACCGTGGAAGCCCACTGTGTAAGACCTGCCAAAATCGGAATCAACCAATAGATATTCGGCTTAAGTCCATAAGCGGAAGGTGCTGTTGCCAAGTTTAATCCCAAAAAGCTGTTGATTTCCGCAGATTTTGCGGCAGCTGTTTCAATTGCTGAACTCGCATTAGGGAAAACTTCCGGAAGTTTTGCCCACTGCGCAGGATTTAATTTATATAAAAAGTCAATTACAAAGTTATGTACAGCCGTGCTGTCGTATTTTTGCGGATCGTCCAAACCTAAGTTGTGTAAAGTCTTTAAAATCGATTTAAGCCCGTTATTTTCTCCGAACGTCACCAAGGCCTGTGCTGCATTTGCACCGCCTATAGCGGAAGACACATTCTCATATACCACCTTCACTGCCGGTACATACGCCGGAATATTCATAATAATACGGTACAAAGCAAAAATGATGGGCATTTGTAAAACCAAAGGAAGGCAGCCTGCTGTCATCGATGTACCGTATTTCTCATAAATAGCTCTCATCTCTGCCTGCTGTGCCATCATCGATGCCTGATCGGTCTGATTCTTATATTTTTCTTGAACCGCTTTAATCTCCGGTTGCATGATTTGCATCATCCGAGAAGACTTCTGTTGTTTAATGGAAGTCGGAGCTAAGATAATTCTTGTCACCAGAGTGAAAAGGATGATAGATAAACCTATGTTGGGAATGCCGATTTGTGCCAGAAGACTATAAATAGCATTCATGACCAGACCCAAAAAAGTTACGATAAGAGTCCAAATCGGTCCAAAAATAGGTAAACTAGACGTATTTTTAGTCAATAAAATAAGATAATTCAAGTTTTCTCCCTCCATCTTTAGGGAACAGGATCATATCCGCCTTTAGCAAACGGATTGCATCGAAGAATCCGCCATATTGCTAACCATAAACCTTTCACACAACCATATTTTTGTATTGCCTCAAAGGCGTATTGAGAGCAAGTTGGTGTGTATTTACAAGAGCCGTGTCCTTTTAAAGGAGATAAAAATTTTTGATAGAAACGAATCATTCCCAAAAAAATTTTTTTCATACTTTTCCCCATTTCTAGGATAATCATAGTTTAAATCTGACTTTCTTCCTATTTAAATGGTGTTAAAAATGAAATTAACAAAAAGTCAGAATTTTAAAAACGGCTTTCCATACTGAAAGAATAAAAGTTTTTCGCCTCTATTCTTCCCTGCCTATAATATGATGCCTGCTACATAATTCCAGATATGCTTTTTCAAAATCAAAGTAAGACCTGTTTTTCGCACCTTGCCTTACCACGAGAATGATGTCTTTACCCAAACAAACTTCTTTATGTAATCGAAATATTTCACGAAGTTTTCTTGCGATTCCATGTCGTACAACGGAATTCCCGACTTTCTTTGAGCAGGATATCCCCAAACGGTTACAATCTAAACCATTTTCCAAAACGTACATAACAAAACAGGAATTGGCAAAGGACTTTCCTTTTTTATAGCAAGATTGGAAATCTTCATTGGACTTTATGGATGGAAATCGCTTCATAAAATAACTCCATGGTTGAAGAAAGACCGCTTACACAGCGGCCTTAAAAACTTTTATTCTTCAGCTTATGCGGATAACTTTGCTCTACCCTTAGCTCTTCTTGCAGACAAAACCTTTCTACCATTTGCTGTAGACATTCTTTTTCTAAATCCATGCACCTTAGCTCTTTGTCTGGTCTTTGGCTGAAAAGTCATTTTTCCCTTATGCATACGGACACCTCCCTTTTTTTAGTGTATGGCCAATGCCACCAATCGTTTCTCCGGGAATTATTCGTCCTTACGAAGGTCCCGAATAAACTCCTAATTTTGGGTAAACATCGGAAGCTATTATAATGAAAGCCCAATAACTCGTCAATAGAAAGTTTTTTTCTTTTATCCTACAAAGTTTTTTTTCTTTTATCCACAAATTTATCCACTTATCCACAATTTCTAAATTTATCCACATTTAACTATTTTTATGTTGATAAATAATCTGATTTTCATAAATAGCCCTGTAAACTCTTCCTATTTTCTTTGTTGAATTGTGGATAAAAATAATAAACATTTCAACACTTCCATTTCATAAACAAAAAATGTGCACAGTTTCTTATTCTAAGTCTTAAAAAAATTTCCTGTCTTCTTTGTAACTTGATAAAGCCCCCCCCATGCTGTAAAATGGATAAGCTTTATCTTCTATATTTACAGGTTCAAAAAAGGGTGCAGTATGACAAAAAATCTGGAAATTATAAAAAATAAATGGAATGAAATACTGGATATGTTCAGAGAAATCGTGCCTATGGCTGATGTTACCTACGAATTGTGGATAGCTCCAATGAAGCCTTATGATTTTGTTGATGATAAACTCGTCATTTTAATGAACAAAAAAGAATATCTTTCTATTATTCGAAAAAGGTATAACGATTCCTTTCGTATAGCCATTATGGAAGTTACGGAAATCAATACGGAAGTTTTAATTATCGATGAAGCCGGACTTGACTCTCTTTATAAAAAAGAAAAAGAAGAAGATTTGAGTTTAGCTGATGCCCTGAAAAATGCCAATTTAAACTCCAGGTATACCTTTGATTCCTTCGTTGTAGGTTCTTCCAATGATTTAGCACATGCCGCCTGTGTAGCTACTGCAGAGCTTCCCGGGGAACAGTACAATCCTCTCTATATTTATGGGGGAGCGGGACTCGGAAAAACACACCTTATGCAATCCGTTGCTCATTTTATATTACAGCAAAACCGGCATGCCAAGATTCGTTACGTTACTTCCGAAACTTTCATTAATGAATTTGTAGACAGTATTCGAAATAAAAATAATATTTCTCCTGCTGAATTTAGGAAGAAATATAGAGAACTCGATGTATTGTTGATTGATGACATTCAGTTTTTAATTGGTAAGGAAGGGACACAGGAAGAGTTTTTCCATACCTTTAATGCTCTTTACGATAATCGTAAACAAATCATTATTGCTTCCGATAAACCTCCGAAAGACATTGATAATCTGGAAGAAAGACTTCGTTCTCGATTTGAAGTAGGTCTTATTGTTGATATTCAAATGCCGGATGTAGAAACCCGTATGGCCATTCTCCGTAAAAAGGAAGAGCTGGAAGGCTACAACATTGATAATGAGGTTATTAAGTATATTGCGGACAATATCAAATCCAATGTCAGAGAATTGGAAGGAGCACTCACTAAAGTAGTAGCGAAGTCCCGATTGGTAAAACAGCCTATTACCTTGGAACTGGCTGAGGAATTGTTAAGGGATCATATTACCCCTAGTGAAAGGAAGGAAATTACTTCTGAATTGATTATTGAAGTCGTAGCGGAACATTACAATTTAAAAACCTCCGACTTAGCTTCCGTAACAAAGAAGAAAACGATTGCTTATCCCAGACAAATTGCTATGTACCTTTGCAGAGAATTGACCAATGTTCCTTTGGTTACCGTAGGAGAACTTCTTGGTGGTAGAGACCATTCCACAGTCATTCACGGCTGTGAAAAGATATCCACAGAATTACAAACAAACGAACAATTAAAATCCACAATAGAGAGTTTACGGAAAAAAATAGCTCCTTAATTCCTCAATTTATTCTACAGGAATCAACAAGTTTTTTATCTCGTAAGGGCTGATGAATACAGAAGAAAAGGAAGATTTCACATTTCCACAGCCCCTATTAGTACTACTAAAGAAAAAGAAAAAGAAAGAAGGAAAGCGAATGAGATTACTTTTTCAAAAAAATGACCTTATTTCAGCGATACAGATTGTAGGGCGTGCCGTAGCATCAAAAACCACGATGAGTATTATGGAATGTATTCTCATCGATGCTACAGATGGGCAAATTACACTTACAGGTAATAAAACGGAATTCGGCATTGAAACTATTTGTCCCGGTATTATAGAAGAAGCGGGAAAAGTTGCCCTAGAGGCAAAGCTTTTCCAAGAGATTGTAAAACGTCTTCCTCAGACAGAAGAAAATAATCTCTACATTGAAACAGTAGAAAACGGAAATTGTATTATCAGCTGCGAAAAATCCATTTTCAAGATTATGGGAAGAAATGCGGAGGAATTTCCCTCTCTGCCTTTTGTGGAAAAACAGGAAGCAGTTCTTGTTTCCCAATTCAGCTTACGAAATATGATTAATCAGACTATTTTTTCCACGGCAAACGGAGAAAATAATAAGAGGATGGCGGGAGAATATTTTGAGATTAAGGATAATTTATTTTCCATTACTTCCTTGGACGGACATAGAATCTCTATCAGGAAAACATTTTTAAAAGATTCTTATACGGAACAAAGTGCAATTGTTCCCAAAGAAGTTTTGTCCGATTTAGCGAAGATTTTAACCGGCGATATCGAAGATATGGTGGAAATGTATTTTTCGGGTCAATATTTACTTTTCCATTATGAAAATACAACAGTGGTTACGCAACTTGTAGAAGGTGAATATTTTCATGTTAAGCAAATGTTGTCCACAGATTATGAAACAAGCATTTCCGTGAACAGAAAACAGTTTATGGAAAATATAGATAGAGCTAGAATTTTAGCAAGAGATAATGATAAAAATCCTTTAATTTTTAAAATTACGGAAAATTATCTGTTTTTAAAAATCATTTCCGATTTGGGAAGAATGGATGCGGAAATTCCGATAAAGAAAGAAGGAAATGAGTTAATGATTGCCTTTAACCCGAACTTCCTGATGGATGCTTTACAGAATATAGAAGAGGAAGAGGTTTCCCTTTATTTTACCATTCCCCGCTCTCCGGTATTTATCCGGGATAAAGAGGAGAGCTACATTTATATGATTTTGCCGGTAAATTTCAATGCGGATCAAGTAGAATGATAATTGAGTCCATAGAGCTACAAAATTACAGAAATTATAAAAGTCTGAAATTGTCTTTGGGAGAGAAAAACAATATCTTTTACGGAGATAATGCACAGGGAAAAACCAATTTATTGGAGGCAATTTTTTTTGCGGCCAGTTCCAAGTCTTTTCGTTTTTGTAAGGACAGAGATGTGATTCGTTTTTCGGAGGAAGAAGCACACATTAAGATGATTCTTCAAAAAAAAGGAATAAAGAATCGTATTGATATTCATGTAAAAAAGAATAAGACAAAGGGAATTGCCATTAACGGTTTTCCGGTAAGAAAAGCTTCCGATCTTTTTGGTTTAGCCAATGTGGTTATTTTTTCTCCGGAGGATTTAAGTCTGATTAAAGATGGTCCCAGAGAAAGAAGAAGATTTATTGATTTGGAACTTTGTCAATTAAATAAAATTTATTTAT